>NZ_JMFG01000006.1 GCF_000687145.1 Thermoanaerobaculum aquaticum | reverse complement strand
GGGGGTGGTGGGGGCGGCGGTGGAGGAGGGACTGGGACTGTTACCATCACAGTCAGCCCCTCTGCACCTCAGGTGGGCCAACTAGTGACCTTCAGCCTGTCCGGTCCCCCGGCAAGCGGTAGCGGCAGCATTACGATCAACACGGGCGAAGGTCCCAAACCGGTCACGTACCCATGTACCCTAGGGGTCTGCGCGGCTACGCACACCTATCAAACGGCGGGAACCAAGACCGTGACGGCGGTGGGTAAGGTGAATGGAGTAGACTACTCGGGTTCCACGACCGTTACGGTCCAGTCCAACTGCAACGAACCGCAGGCACCGGCCGCCGACTTCACCTGGTCGCCGGTCCAGCCTCAGCCGGGTCAGCCGGTGCAGTTCACCGATATGTCCGGAGGAAATCCTACGGCCTGGAGCTGGAACTTTGGCGATGGAGTGCCCCCTGTTATTCCACCTGGGACCTCTGACAGCAAGAACCCAACGTATATCTTCCAAAAAGAGGGCACGTACACGGTGACGCTCACAGCTTCCAACTGCAAGGGCAGCTCCACGAAACAAAAGCAAATTACCGTGTTGCCGGCTTGTGGGGGGACCGCGGTGCCGGTAGCGGATTTCACTTGGCAGCCGTGGGAGCCCACTCAGGAACAAGTATGTCAGACCTTTCCTGGCCAATGCTCCAAACAGCCCTACGCCGGGCAAAAGGTGAAGCTCACAGACGCCTCAACCAATAATCCAACCGATTGGCACTGGTATGATTTCCAAGAGCTTAAGGCTGATTTTACCGGGCAGGCCACTGTGACCGTGCTGTGGAGTCAGCCGGGTCCCAAGAACGTCCGGCTAAAAGCGAAGAACTGCGTTGGTTGGTCGGAGGAAAAGCTCAAGACCGTGCAAATTTACGCCGACGAGCGGCCAGTAACCGCGGATTTCGAGCCTCCGGCCAACGCAAGTGTAGGGAAACAGTCTACGCTAACTGCTAAGACCGGGTTTGCCTATGGCGATCCTACGGAGTTTACCTGGGAAATCCAGGATCCAAAGCCTGGAGAGCCAACTCCCGTTAAGCTTTCCGGCAACCCCGTGAACTACAGCTTCAAGTGCGGGGGCCAGCGGCAGGTGAAGCTAACAGCAAAACGCGGCACTTACACTGGCACGGTCACCAAGACGGTAGAAGTTTCGGGACAAGTCTGCGGACCTGAAGCATTTGTGGCCGCTGACGCGGCAAAAGTGCCGGGTCTCAACAACACCCTATGGCGCACCGACCTTCGCATCTTTAACCCTGCGAACACCGAGACCCGGGTGAACCTGTACGTCCTGGAAGCCGGGAAGAGCAACTCAAACCCACCCGGGGTTAGCAATGTACCGATTCCACCGAAGAGTTCCCTGGCGTTGGACAACGTTTTGGAGTTCTTCCGCCAGCAAGCCGGGGTTGATGTGAGCAAAGCAGCCGTACGGGTCACGTATGAAAACGCTGAGGGCGTACCGCCGGTGGTGGTGGGGAGGACCTACACCAACGTGCCCGGCGGCGGGACCTTTGGCCAGCTCATTCCAGCGCTAGAAGTCCGACCAGGGAGCATGCCTCGTGAGCAGTGGATCACCGGCTTGCGGCACGATGGAACGGGCGGCGAGGGATTCCGTACCAACGTGAGCTTGTACAACCTGCGGCCCAGCGAGGCCCGGCTCGATCTCTTCCTTTACGATGCGCAGGGGCAACTCAAAGCGGTGAAGCAAGGTAAAACGATTGCGCCCTTGGGCTACGAACAGGCGTCACTTCTCAGCTTCTTCTCTGTGCCCGATCCGCTTGGCGTAGCGACGGTAAAGCTGGTGCTTACCGAGGGCAGCGAAGCTGGGTTTAACGGCTCGGTCGTGGACAACCGCACAGGTGACGCAAGTCTGGAAACCAATGAACCGCCCGCCAGTGGCACAGTCTTGGTGATCCCAGGAATAGCTCATAACCCTGGCGCTGCCGGCTCTATGTGGCGGTCCTCTGTGACCCTTACAAATCCTGCTACCGAGGCCAAGAGCTTCACCCTGAAGTTTGTGCCCAGGGGACTGCCGAAGTTCGAGAAGGACGTGACGCTCCCCGGTGCTCAGACCCTGCCCATTGGGGATGTTGTGGCGTGGGTGGTGGAGCCGCTCCCCGCTCCCGACGTTAGTGGTACTTTGCTTGTGTATCCCAAGGACGGCGTATTTCCTGTGGTTTCCGCCCGCACGTTTAACCTCGCTGCGGATGGCGGAACCTACGGCCAAACCCTGAAATCCTTCCACGCGGGTAACGCTGCCGGCGGCGACACGGGGTATCGGAGGCTTTACCTCACCGGCATGGCCAGCGAGGACATTGCCCGCTCTAACCTCGGTTTTGTCCACGTGGGCGGACCGACCGTGAACTTCAAGGTCTGGTTCTACGACGAGCAGGGTCGCCTCCTGAATCCTGACGCCAATACGCCTTACACCGTGGCCCTGTCCGAAACAAACCCCTGGGACCAGGACAAGCTGGAGAACCGGTTCCGCAACAAAGGGTGGACGCTGCCGGCGAACCTACGGGTGGTTTCCGCGGTGATCGAAGTAGAAGGAGGCATCGGCCAAGCCTACGCTTCGGTCATTGACAACCTCACCAACGACCCCATCTTTATCCCTGCCGTGCCTGCACCGTAAAGATTGCTGGCAAATTTCCCAACCGGCCTCCTCGCGGAGGCCGGTTTTTTTTGTTAGGCTTCAGCGGTATGGAACGCACTCTGAAACGAGAAGCCAGCATGCTTTTGGCAGTCCAAGGTCTCTACATGTTACTCCTCGGTCTTGCTTTACTGCATCATGAACCCTGGCGGGATGAGATCCAAGCGTGGCTTTTGGCGAGGGATAGCAGTACTTTAGGAGAGCTTTGGCGCAATACCCGCTACGAAGGTCACCCGCTTTTGTGGCACGTTGCCCTTTGGGTTGTAACCCGCTTCTTTCAACACCCCGTTGCCATGCAGGCTCTGCATTGGATCGTGGCTTCAGCAGCTGCGTGGGTCTTCCTCCGCTATGCACCTTTTGCTTTTTGGGTGAGGGTTGGATGGCTGTTTGGCTATTTCCCTTTCTATGAGTATGGGGTCATTAGCCGGAACTATGGCCTCACACTTCTCTTTCTTTTGCTAGCTTTGAAATGGAGCACCCGCCCCACAGGAGCATCCATTTCCCTGGCCCTAGCTTCGAACTCCTCCCCGATGGGCGTACTCCTTGTGCCCCCGCTGGCGTTAGCTCTGAAGGCAAAATGGAAGGGCGCCGGCGTTAAGAGCTGGATTCTCCTAGCCGTGGGATGGGGCGTTGCGGTCTGGAGCTGCATCCCCCCAACCGACTACGAACATGCAAGAGGCCTTTTTCTCGGGTGGGAACCCTTTCGTGCCTATTACATCCTTCGCGGATTAGCCTTTTCGCTCCTTCCCCTCCTCCGGTACGACCTTCACTTTTGGAACAATACGTTGCTTTTTCCCTTTGACTTTGCAGGCGTGCCTTTCGCCTTTCCCCTCGCTATCGCTGTCGCTGCGGGAATGGCCGCCCAGCTCGTTACCGCGCTCTGGTCATCCAGGCGGCTTATTCTCATCTGGAGCTTGGGATTACTTATTCTCGTCAGCTTCTTTTACGTAAAGTTTCCTGGGGCTGCAAGGCATCACGGCTTCATTCTTGTTTGGAGCGTGCCCTGCCTTTGGCTAGCAAGAGATCTTGAAACTTCCCTCCGTTCTTCTGGCCATCTGTTCCTGGCTTTATCGCTCGCAGCCGGCTTGCAAGGTAGCCTCGTCGCCACACTCGTGGATTGGCGGCATCCGTTTAGCGCGGGCAAAGACGCAGCTCGTTCTGTCTCTCTTCACTGCAAAGGGGCACCTCTTGTGGGCCACACGGATTGGGCTGCCTCTACCGTCGCGGGGTTTCTACCTGACCAGCGCGTTTACTACCTTACCACCAAAGCCTACGGGAGCTTCGTGGTTTGGAACTTAGCACGGGTGCGTCGCGAGTTCCTTTCAGAGCAGGAGATTGTTGCCGAGGCCCTAAATCTCGGAACTTCCGGGGAAACCTGCCTATTGCTGAATAGACCTCTCAGCGAGCAAATCCCCTGCCGCCTCCTTGCCGCCCTTCCAGAAGCCATCGTGGGCGACGAGGCCTTCTGGCTTTACCGTTGCGGAACGCCCGCCCCGTAACACCCGCTCCCTATGATAGTGTTGGAGCGGAGAGGGTCGCTTTAATGCCGAAGCGAGAGCCGGCAGTTTCGCTAGATGTCCGCGATGTTTCCAAGAGCTACCCGCTCTTTTTCCGGCGGCGCGACCGATTATTGGCCTTATTCGGGTTTGGCTCCCAGCGCGCACGCAAAGCTGCACTTCGGGCGGTTTCTTTTTCAGCCAAACCCGGGGAGGCCATTGGCATCATCGGTGAGAACGGTTCGGGTAAAAGCACCCTCCTCCGAATAGTAGCTGGAATTACCAGACCCGACAGCGGCGACGTGTACGCGCGCCAACCGGTGGCAGCTATTTTGGAGCTGGGAATGGGATTTCACCCGGATTTCACGGGTCGAGAGAACGCGATTCTTTACGGCTCTCTCTTGGGCATTCCTCCCAAGGAAATGGCCACCCGCCTGGAGGATATCCTCGCGTTCGCGGACCTTGGACCGTTTGCCAATCAACCGCTTCGCACGTACTCCTCGGGGATGGCAGCGCGATTGGCCTTTGCAGTGGCAACGCAGGTGGACCCCGAAGTTTTAGTGGTAGACGAAGCCTTGGCAGTGGGTGATGGGGCATTCCAAAAAAAATGCGTTGACCGCATGCAAGCTCTCAAAAGCCGGGGTAAGACGATCCTTTTCTGCTCGCACTCCCTTTACCTGGTCACCAGCTTCTGTGAAAGGGCGATCTGGTTGCGGGAAGGGCGGGTGGAAGCCTTTGGAGACGCCGCAGAAGTCGTGGAAGCCTACAGTGAATTCCTGGGAAAAAAGCAGCCTGTGAGCGGCACACAGGTGCAGGCACGGGACACATCCGAAGCCCATCCCGTGCCACGCCCACACTTGCGCGCTCTTGAAACCGATCCGGCCCTTGAAAACTGGACCTCGGGGGAACCCCTTACGTTCCACCTTAACTTACAGGTCCCTCAGGGCGCGCCGGCTTTCCACGTGGGTGTTTCCGTGGACACCTTAGACGAGCGGTGCGTTTTTTTCGCGTCCACTCATTGGAGTGGGCTACCACCCCTCTTGCTGGCGAAAGACGATCGTGTGTCCTGTCACGTGGAATCCTTGCCCCTCGGGTATGGGAAATTCTGGGTCAACGCCTTCGTTTTTGACGATACCGGCTTGGTACTTTGGGACCGAATCCGCCTCCCGCGCCCTTTGGAAGTGAAGGGGGATCGCTGGAACCCTTCGCTGCTTCAGGTGCCTTACCGGTGGCGATTGTGATGGGCGGGCGGGTCGTTTTCCTCCTTGAAGGCACGGGGCTTTATGGGGGCGTCAAGGTCGTTCTCCAGCAAGCCGAGCTCCTTGCCGAGCAGGGGCTTGACGTGACGGTCGTGGCTAAGGAGGCAAGACCCTCTTGGTATTCCCTCAAGGTGGAGTTTCGCAAGGTCCCCTCGTTTTCACCGGTGTTTTTGCCCTCCGCTGACCTCACAGTGGCCACCTTTTGGACCACCGTTGAACCAGCCCTTTCTATCCCTTGGGGGAGGAAGGTCCACTACTGCCAGGGGTTTGAAGGCCACTACGCGCAGGGAACAGAAGTGGAGCCATCAATCCTTAAAACCTATGCCTTGCCGATTCCCACGTGGGTTGTGAACCCTTCCCTGGGGAACCTCTTGGAGGCTCGTTTCGGTCGCCCGACTTTTCTCCTGCCTCCGCCGCTGGATCCCTTTTTCCGCCCTAAGCGCCGAAAGCCGGAACCCCGAGGTATGCCGAGGGTTCTCGTCATGGGGTCGTTTGATTTTCAGTGGAAAGGAGTAGCCACTGCGCTACAGGCAGTCCTCATTATGCGATCGCGCGGCCTTCCGGTTGAGCTATGGCGCATTAGCCAGTTTCCGCTAACACAGGAAGAGCGTCGGCTCCTTCAACCCGACCGTTACTTTGAGAGCCTTACTCCTCATCAAACAGCACAAGTTGTGCGGCAGTGCGACTTGTTGCTGGCACCCTCCTGGGAGGAGGGCTTTGGCCTTCCCCTTTTGGAGGCTATGGCCTCGGGCGTACCGGCGGTTGCTTCCGATATTGACGCCTTCCGGTTTTTGGCTGGGGGTGTAGTGCCTCTTGTGCCGCCGAAGGACCCCTACGCCTTGGCTGAGGCGGCCATGGACCTTTTACAATCACCTTCCCGATGGCGTGCCGTGCGAGAGGCCGGTCTTGAGCGCGCAAAAGAGTTTTCGCGCTTGGAGGCGGCAAGGAGAATTCGGGAGGCAGTGTGCTGGGTATTTGAAGGGACTTTTGAAGGCGATAAAGGGGCTAACGTTGGAGCTATTTGAAATCCTTTGCCGAGAAAACCCGGAATGACTTCGGTCTCTCTCGTTCTCGTCTGCTTTAGGTCCTCTTCTTACGTGCGGGGCGCGATTGAGCGGTTTCGACGCCAGGCCAAAACGCTGGGTGTCAAGGCTGAAGTGGTTGTCGTGGATCACTCGCAAGATCCCGACGAGGTACGCGCCCTCCAAGACATGCAACCCGACTCCTTGATCGTCCAAACCAACCGGGGCTACGCGGCAGGTGTAAACAGCGGCGTTGCCAGAGCCAGCGGGGACATCGTCCTGGTGAGCAATCCTGACGTGGAGTTGGAGGGCGGTGCTCTGGGTTCGCTTTTAGTTGGCCTTGACCGACACGCGATTGTTGGGCCGCAGTTTCTGATGGGCGAACTGATGTTTCCCCCCATGGAACCTCAGCTCCCTGGGGCGGAGCTTTTGCGCCTTTGTGCCGGCCGCTTCCGTGGCTTGCGCAAGCGTCTGCTGGCCAAAGAGGCCCGGCGAGCGATTGCCGTTTGGGAGGCTCGTGAGACCGTCCCTCTGCGCTTTTTGGGAGGCGCTCTGCTGGCCTTACGCCGGGAAACCTTTCTTCAGCTTGGTCCCTGGGATGAAGGCTATTTCCTCTACTTTGAGGAGACGGACTGGCTTCTCCGAGCCCGACGACGAGGCCTTTCTTGCGCGCTAGTGCCAGCCGCGAGAGCTCAGCACCGGTGGGGGATGAGCGCAACGCCTTCCGATCATGCCCACCACATGCTCGCTTCACGGCGACGCTATTATCGAAAAAACTTTGGCTGGGTCGGGAGCCTCATTGCCGCATGCCCTTTGCCGAAAACCCCGTTTCCTGCGAGGCCTGTACCGATCACCGTGGATGCTAGGGAGCCACTCTGGTGGCTGGTTTCGCCGAGCCCCTTGGGAGTTCCCGCTTTTGGTTTAAAAGGGACGACAGCTTTTCCCGAGACCGCCATTCGGTCGTCGCTTGCCTTTGATAGACACCCCCGAACCCTCTTGGTTGCTGGCTTCGGGTTGGGCGGTACTCTCTGCGGACCATGGAGGTGGGATGCCTGACTGGGTCTTCCGCCATTTCGGGCCAGAGCAAGGGGAAAAAATCAACCGCGCCTTCAACCGCGTGTTTCGTCAGTCTCGGTCTTTAGATGAATGGCGGTGGAAGTTCCTCCAGTGCCCCTGGGGCCAAGCGGTCTTGACCGCAGAAAGCGTAACAGGCGAGCTTTTAGCGCACTTTGCGGCACTGCCAACTCCCTTTCACGTGCAGGGTGCCCGGCGGCTGATTGGTCAAGGGGTTGATGCTTTCCGCACCGACTTGGGGGCAACGCTTCCAGGTGGCGAAAACGCTTACCGTGCCACGGCCAGGGCGTTCTTCGAGCTTTACTGCCGGGAGGGCCCGCTGGAGCTCCTTTACGGCTTGGCGGGACGGCGCCATACGCAGGTACTGATTTCGCATTTAGGGTGGACCGCGTTAGGAAGCCTGCCGGCATTTGAGGCCAGAGTTGCGGGGCGATCCTTCCGCAACGTCCCCAGGGGGCTTTTCTTAGGTTTCAACCCTGAGCTTTGGGAGCAACTTTGGCACCTTACTCGCGAACGCTTTCCGGTGATGGCGTGTCGGGATGAGGCCTTCGTACGTTGGCGTTATTTGCTGCACCCTGAGCAACCGTACCGCTTTCTATTTTGGTTGGAGGGTGAAGGGCCCAGTGCTGCTGCGGTGCTGCGGGCCCGTGGGGAGGTTTGTTACCTCGTGGATCTACTCTGGGACGGAAGGTCCCCCCAGGTCCTCCGCGATCTTCTTTGCGCTGTGGGTTCCCTCGCCAAGGACTGGGGCTGTAAGACGCTCCATACTTGGCTCCACGGTGATCCACTGGCAGCACAAGTCCTTCTCGACTGCGGATGGGTGCGCTCGCAAGCCTACGATGAAATCACGGTCACAGCTATTTCCGCCCGCGCCGACCTCGATCCCCGCGACTTTTGGGAAAACGCTTTCTTTTCCATGGCGGATGGCGATCTCGTATGATCCGCAAGCGTTACCCGGCCACGCTTGATTCGCTGCCCCCGCGCACAAAGCACGCACGACAGGCGAGAAAGTTTCTCCCAGCCGTTGGCCTGGCTTTGGTGCTCGCTGCGATCTTTGGGTTTTCTGCCCATCACCTCTACCTGGTTGTTCCTGGCGTTCTCTCGCCAGCTCCCGCGGGACTGCATCACCGCGTGGGCTCGCGGGAGCAAAGTGATTTGCCGTTGCAGTTTGCGGTGTGGTGGGAGGAGGTGAGGCGGCTGGTCAAAGCCGGGGAGCCGCCGTGGATTTCCGATCGCATTGGCGGTGGGGTGCCGCTTTTTGCCAATGGGCAAACAGGGCTTCCGTGGCCGCTCCAGCTGCCGGTTTGGCTGTGGGGGCCGGAGGTGGGGACCTCGGTGATGGCGGTGCTGAAGGTGCTGGCGGCGTTTTTCGGTATGTGGGTTTGGCTTTCCCGGTTAGGCTGCGGCCCACCTGCCCGTTGGTTTGGGGCTTTGAGCTTTTCCCTTTCGCTGAACTTCTTTTCCTGGCTGCCGGTACCGCTCACCTGGGTGGTGGCCGCCACCCCTTGGGCTTTTTGGCTGCTGGCGAGGACCCTGCGGGGACAGGGGAAAGCCGGAGCGGCCCTGGCTGTGCTTTTGGGGACGCTTCTCGGTTGGTCCACCCATCCGGAGACAGCCGCCTTTTTGGCGCTGGCGCTGGCCCTGGCCGGCTTCGTGCTCAGTTGGGGCCGCTTCCGGCGGCTTCGCCGTTTGCTGCCTCCGTTAGCCATTGCCGGTCTTATTGGCCTGGGCTTTGGCTTGCCGGTGATCCTCACGGTTTTGGATTCCGCGAAGTTCCACGCCGTGCTTTCACCGGCGGAAGGTCTGTCTTGGCACGACAAACTGAGGCTTGCCAGCTTGCTCTGGGTGCCTTTTCGCTTGGGGCATCCGGCGGACTGGAACTTCGCCTTTCCCTTTCCCCACGCCCCGGTAGCGTTGGCCTGCGGATCGGTGGCGTGGCTTTTGCTGTTGGCTGGCGAGACCCGAACGCGGCACCGGCGCTGGGTCCTGGCACTGGCTTCGGTGGCGGTGTTTGCCGTTGGGCTTTTCTTTGAGCTTCCCGGCTTTCGCGAGGTGGGGCGTGCCCTGCCGGTGTTGCGGCACATGACCTGGCCGCGGGTGGCTTTCCTGCTGCCCTTTTGTTTGATTGCCATGGCGGCCCTTCGATTTCCGAAAAGGCCCATCCCTACGCGGCGGCTCACCCTGGCGTGGCTGGTGGTGCAGGGTGTGGTGCTGGTGCTGACGCTTGCCTCGATTCCGGGGACGGGGCCACGGGTGTGGCCCACGGTGGCGGTGCCAACTTTAGCTGCGGGACTTCTGGCCCTCCGCCGGGGCGTCCTTTTACCGCTGCTCGCGGCACTGGAGGCGGGGTTTTGGAGCTTTTCGGTCTTGCCGGTATCCCGCCTCGCGCCGGAAAACCCGGTGGCTTCCTTGCTTGCCCGCTGGGTCCAGCCCGGGGAGCGGGTTTTGGCGGTGGGCCACGTGGTGCCGGCGAACCTCCTGGCGCGCATGGGCTTTTCGGATTTGCGCTCCCACGATCCCGTACGCCCCCGCAGTTTGGCCGCCCTTCATGCGGCGTTGGGCGCCCGGGGGGAGGACCTGCCGGGGCCCATCACCACGCCATGGGCGGGTTTGGCGGGAGCCTGGGGGGTGCGGTGGTTGCTTTCGGGGCCCGAGGGTTTGGCATCGCCCTGGGACCAGGGGTGGGAGGAGGTGGATCGCAACGAGCACCTGCGCCTTTACCGGAACCGGCGTTTTCTGCCGGTGTTGCGCCTGGCGACGCGAGCGCTGCCGCTCCCGGGTGAGGCCTCCCAGGGGCAGTGGGAAGGCCTGGACTTTGCCCACACCGCGGTGGTGTCCCCCCCGCCGGTGCTTTCGGGGGAAGGCGAGCTGGAGATCGTGGAAAAACGGCCCTGGCGGGTGCGGGTCCAGGTGCAGGCCTCGGGCCCAGTGCTGGCGGTGTTTCACGCTCCCCGGGCTCCCGGGTGGCAGGCGTACCTGGATGGGCACCCTGTGCCGCTGGTCACCGCCAACCTGGGCGCCATGGGGGTGGTGGTGCCCCAGGGGACGCACGAGGTGATGTGGCGGTACGGGCCGCCAGGGTTGGGGGTGGGGCTGGCCCTGGGGTTCTTGGGGTTCGCTGCCGCCGGGGTGTACGCTCTGCGGGGACGAAGGCATGCGGTTTGCTGAAGAGCTGGAGCTTGTTCCCTACCACACGGCTTTTCCGCCGGGCCGGCGCTGGCTGGTGCTGGCACCTCACCCTGACGATGAAACGTTCGGTTTGGGCGCGACTTTAGCGCAAGCCGGAAGAAGAGGCGTAAGCCTCCGGGTGGTGGCGCTCACCGGCGGGGAGGCGCAGGGCGAAAGCCCCGTCCGCCGGGCGGAGGCCCAAGCTGCTCTGCACATCCTGGGTGTCCCCGATGGGGCCTTTTGGGATTTTGAAGACCGGAAGCTCGGTGCCTGCGTTGCTGGACTGGCCCGAGCTGTTCGCCAGGAGCTCGCCAGCTTCCGTCCGGAGGTGGTTTTTGCACCCCATGCCGCCGATCTCCACCCCGACCACCGGGCCTGCGCCCGGGCATTGCAGCTCGCTTTGCGGTGGCAGTTGCTTTTCGGTTGGCGAAAGGCCTTGCCGGCGTGGGTGGCGTTTTACGAGATCGGCATCCCCCTGTGGCCCAACCTTTTGGTCAACGCCGATGAAGGCTGGGGGGCCAAGGAAAAGGCCTTTGCCTGCTACGCCTCGCAGCTTTCGGTACGCCCCTACCACCGGGTGATGGCTGGCCTTGCGGCGTTTCGCGCCCTCACCGTGGAAGGAACTTCCTACGTGGAGGCTTTCCAGCTTCACCCGGCCCGCCGGGTAGCCGCTCACTCCTGGCGGTGGCTGGCGCGGCGCGCCTTGGGCCCCCTGCCACCGGCGGTCCTTGCTCCCGAAATGCCCCGGTGAGGACGGTGTTTGGGACAAATGTCCTCAGGATGGGCCCTTGCCATCCGACACAAAGGGCCTTAAGTTGGCATGTGGGTTGCTAACGTCAGGGTGGGAGGGTGCGAGCTATGCGGAAGACGATCCTCGCCAGCATGCTTTTGGTGCTTGCTGCGGCACCCCAGGCTTGGGCCCATGGCCGGGTGCGGGTGGGGGTCCACCTGTGGTGGCCCTGGTGGGACCCCTGGTGGTGGGGCCCGGCGGTGGTGGCGCCGGTGGTGGTGCAAGCCAGGTCCCCCGAGCTGGCTGTGGTGGACACCGACGTGAGCCCGGAACATGCCCGGGTTTACCTGGACGGGCAGCTCATCGGTACCGCCGATGACTTCGACGGCAACCCCGACTACCTTTACCTGCGTCCGGGTCGTTACACCTTGGAGTTTTCGTTAGCCGGGTACGAAACCCGGCGGGTGGAAATTGACGCGCAGCCCGGGCGTTTCTTCCCCTTGGATTTTGAGCTGGCCCGCAGTCCTGGGGAAAAGCCGGCGCCCTGGTACGACCGCCCCGAGGGGTTGCCGGTGGCTCGGGTTTTTGGCAAGGGCCGGGAGGCCCGGGAGGCTTCACGGCCGCGGCCTGATCCTTCCCTCCGTCCGGAGCTTTCGCCGCGGGAAAAGCCGCAGCGGCCGCGGGAAGGAAAGGCTGCACTGCGTTTTGCCGTGGAACCCCCGCAAGCGGCGGTGTACGTGGACGGGGAGTTTGTGGGCACGGGTGAGGAGCTGGCGCAAATGGTGCGGGGCTTGGCGGTGGAGCCCGGCAGCCACAGGGTGGAGGTGCTGGCCCCCGGCTTTCGCGGGGAAACGCAAACGGTGACCGTGGAGTCGGGGCAGGGGGTGGAGGTCCGGGTGAAGCTCACCCCCGGGGACTAGACAAATTCAAAAGCGGGGCCTATACTGTAGGTAGTCGAGAAAGGAGGGCGGACGATCAGGCGACCAGTCAGGCAAAGCCAACCAAACTAAAGCCTGCCAAACGGTGCCTTTCGAACGACGTCCCGCCAAACAAAGGCCGACCAAAAATGCTTGGTCGCGCCGCCCTTCGATGTAGAACGGTTGCCGCCGGGTCAACCCCCGGCGGCTCTTTTTTAGGTCACCTCCAGGACCCGGCCCAGAGAAGCTAACGCCGTAGCCTCAAACCCCAGGTAGAGCTGCTCAGAAAGCCGCTGCGCCAAAAGCCACCCTTCCGCCAACGCCACCGCCCGTTCGGCAAGCTCGGGCTGAACCTGGGAGGCGGAGGCCAAGCTCAGGGCGGACAACAGAGAGGCGCGCCAGGGGCGCTCCCTCACCAGGGCTGAAAGGCGCAAAAGCGCCAGGTAGTTACCGTTCATGGCCTGGGGCAAAAGCTCCTGGGCCAGCTGCAAAAAGCCTTCGCCCTCCTCCCCCTCCTCCACCAGGGCTCCCAGGCTTCCCGGCACGGCCTGCAGCAACGTCAGGGCCCTGGGCCCCAGGTTTTCGGCGGCCGCGGCAGGTGAGCTGGGGACCCGCAGTTGCACCGCCCGGGACACGATGGTGGGTAAAACCCGCAGAGGGTTGCAGGCCAGGAGGATCCAGCAGGCGTGAGCCACCGGCTCTTCCAGGGTCTTCAAAAGCGCGGAAGCGGCAAACACGTTAAGGGGAGGGGTATGGGCGTTCGCCAGCACGTAAACCCGCCGTCGGCCTTCAAACGGCACCTGCTGGAAGTTCGCCAGGACCTCCTCCACGTCCTCCATGCGGATTTCCTTGTGCCCCACCCCAACCCGCAGCAGGTGCAGGTCGGGGTGGACCCCTTGGCGGACCCGCTGGCAGGAGCTACAGGTACAAAAAAGCCTGCCTTCGGGGCAAATGAGCATGGCCGAAAGCTCCGCCGCCACCGCCTCCCGGCCGGCCAAAGGCTCGCCCACCAGCAGCAGGGTGTTGGGCACCGTGCCCGCGTGCAGCGCGCGATGGAGGCCCGAAAGCACCGGGGAAGCCGCGGGAAAGCGGGAGATGCGCAGGGCATCGTCGGGGAAGGGCCAGAGCGTGCTCACGGCAAAAGCTCCGAAAGCTCCTTAAGCACCCGGGCGTGCACTTGGCTGGTGCTGCCCCGGCCGTCCACCAGCCGCACCCTTTGCGGTTCCTGGGTGGCCAGCCGCTGGAAGGCCCTGGCCACCCGGCGGTGGAAGGCCTCGGCTTCGTCTTCGAAGCGGCGGTTGCTGGCCTGGGTGCTTGCGCGGTTGCGGGCGCGGGTTAGGGCCTGGGAAACGGGGAGCGTGAGCACCAGCGTGCGGTGGGGAACGAGCCCTCCGGTGGCCATGCGGTTGAGGGCCCGCACCTGGGCCCAGGGCAGACCGCGGCCGCCGGCCTGGTAGGCCAGGGATGAATCGCTAAAGCGGTCGGCAAGCACCCAGGCCCCTTCTTCCAGAGCCGGGCGGATGACGGTGGCCACCAGTTGAGCCCGGGCGGCCTCCAGGAGGAAAAGCTCCGCCCAGGGGGTGGGGCTAAAGGCGGGGTTTAACAGCAAGGCGCGGATTTCTTCGCCCAAGGGGGTGCCCCCCGGTTCGCGGGTGGTCACGACCTTGACCCCCCGTCGCTGGAGCTCCTGGGCCAGGAGGGAAAGCTGGGTGGACTTGCCACACCCCTCGATCCCCTCGAAGCTCACAAAGATTCCGCCAGCCATCGCGCCATTCTACCCTTGGAGGGGCAGGCCAAGCGTATTATTGTGGGTGCGTGCTAGGGCTTTCCCGTGTTCCCCGTCGCCTGCTGTGGTTTGGCCTCGGGGCTTTCCTGGTGGCGTGCCTTTCGGTTTTGGACATGTTTCTCCCCCGGCCCTGGGACGGGGTGCTGCTGGCCGCCGACCGGGAACTTTTGCTGGTGAAGGGCGTGGTGCCCGGGACCGGTGGGGCGCTGGCCGGGATCAAGGCCGGGGACCGCATCGTGGGTGTGGGCCGCGCCATCGTCCGTTCTCCGGGGGAGGTGGCCCGGCTTTTGGCCACCTGGCGTGGGGAAAAGGTCCCGTACCTCATCCTCCGGGATGGCAAGCTCCTGGAGCTGGAGGTGCGGCTTTCCACCCGCAGGCTTTCCACCCCGCTGTTCCTTTACGCGGCGTTTACCGGGTTTTTCTTCTTTGCCGTGGGCTTCTTTGTGCTGGTTTCCCGTCCCGACGATGCCCCGGCGGGACCGGCCCGGGTTTTCTTCATCCTCTGCACGCTGTTCATGCTCTTCCTGGTTTGCCGGTTGCGCCCGGCCTCCTACGGCTTCTTTGACGGGGTGGTGCTCACCACCGGCACGCTTTCGCTTTTGGCGCTTCCCGCGGCGTTTTTGCACTTCTTCCTGATCTTCCCCCGGCGCCAGGTCTTTTCCTTTGCAACATCGCCCACCGGTTTTCTGGCGGACCTCCAGCGTTTCGTGAACACCTCCCCGCACTTTTTCACGTTGCTTTACGCTTTACCGCCGTTGACCTACGCGGTGAGCACCGCTGGCTCCCGGCTCATGGGCTGGAAGCTGCGGTTCCTTTCGGGTGCACCGGTGGCCTCCTGGGTGCTCATGGGCGATTACCTGGTGTTGGGGCTTTTGGCGCTGTTGCGCTCGCTGTTGCGGGCCGAGGATGCCCGCCAGCGTCGGCAAATGGGCACGGTGTTTGCGGGGACGGTGGTGGGGGTGGTGCCCTTCCTGCTGTTTGCGGTGGTCATCCCCACCATGAGCGACACCGAGGCCAGCCTGGCCTGGGCGGTGCTTTCCTTTGGTGCCGTGCCGGTGGCGTTTGCCTACGCCATCGTTCGCTTTCAGCTTTTGGACGTGCGGGTGGTGGTGCGGCGCTCGCTTTTATACACCCTCACCACCGCTTCGGTGACCGCCATTTACGCCTTGACGCTCACCGCCGCCAACGCCCTGGCCCGCCACCAGGGTTTGGTGCAGTCCCGCTACTTCCCGGTGCTCTTTGCGCTTTTGGTGGTGGCGCTTTTTGACCCCCTTCGCCGCCGCATCCAGGGCCCCGTGGACCGCTTTTTCTTCCGTGACATGGTGGACGCCCGCAAGGCCCTGGAGGAGCTTTCCGAAGCCTTGACCCGCGAGTTTTCGGTGGCGCGCCTGGAGGACTGGCTCACCCGCAGGCTTTCGGAAATCATGCACCTGGCCTGGGTGGTGCTGTACCGGGTGGAAGGCCACAGGCTTGTGGCCTCCCAGCGCCGCGGCGGGCTTCCCGTTGAGCTTTCGTCGGAGCGGGCGTTGGTGAGGGAGCTGCGGGACCGGGGTGGGCCGCTGCGGCTGGCGCAGTTGGAGGGGCTTTCGCTTCTGGACGAGGGCACCGCTTCATTCCTGGCGGCGGCCCGGGAGGCGGGGGCCAGGCTGTTCGTGCCGCTGGTGGCTTCAGGGGAGCTGTACGCCTTCCTGGTGGTGGGTCCCAAGCTTTCCGACGAGGAGGTGAGCCGCGAGGAGCTGCAGCTCTTGCGCACCGTTGCCAACCAGGGAGCCGTGGGCTTTGAAAACGCCCGCTTCCTTGCCGAGCACACTCGCCAGATGGAGCTGGAAAAGGAGCTGGACATTGCGCGTCAGGTGCAGTTTTCCTTAATCCCGGAGCGCATCGTGGCGCCGGCACCGTGGCGGGTGGCAGCCCGCTGCGTTCCTGCCTACCAGGTGGGCGGGGACTTTTACGATGTGCTCCCCAACTCCCGGGGGGAGTGCCAGGCTTTGGTGCTGGGGGATGTGGCCGGCAAGTCGGTGGCGGGGGCCATGCTCATGGTGGCAGCCCGGGAGGCGTTACGCGCCGAAGCCATGAACGCCACGGACCCGGCCCGCTTGCTTTCGGAGGTTAACCGCCGTCTTTACCGCCGGGAGCGGCGGATGGTTCTGGCGTTGGCGTACCTGCTCCTGTGCCCGGGGGGTGAGCTCCGCTACTGCTTGGCCGGGCAGCCGCCGCCGTTGGTTCGCCGCCGGCGAGGTGAGGTGGAGGAGCTCCCCATGCCCGCCTTCCGGTTGCCTCTCGGGGCTTTGGCGGAAGCCCAGTGGGACGAGGTGCGGGTACAGCTTGAACCCGGGGATTTGGTGCTGGTGTACTCCGACGGCCTTTCCGACGCCCAGGGGAGCGATGGCCAAGCGTTGGGCCTAGGTCCGCTGCGGGAGGTTTTTGCCGCTGCACCTTCCGACGTGGAGGAAGCGGTGGCCCATGTCATTGGCTTCGTGCAGCAGTTTTCCGGGGGCAGGAAGGCTTTTGACGACATCACGGTGATGGCCGTGAGCTGGGAAGGTAAAGCATGAAAAAGGTCTGGTTTGTGGTGCTGACAGTGGCCCTTTTGGGGGCCGGCTTGGGCCTCTGGTCCTGGCTCAACCGTCCGGCCTGGAGCACCCGCGACCCCGAGGTCTTGGCCCTGGTGGAAAAGGCCCGGGGTGAGCTCAACAAGCTTTACTACCGGGAAGCCGCGGAAATCCTGGAGCAAGCGCTGGCCAAAGACCCCAACTCCTTTGCCGCCCGCTACTTCCTGCAGCGGGCGTACAGTGGGCTGGGGCGCGTGCGGGAGGCCAGGGAGCAGCTGGAGCTGTTGAAACAGAAAGACCCGGCCACTCTGACCCCAAGGGAACGCATGCTCTTGGACCTCCTGGTGCTGCGACGCAGCGGTGACCGCGAGGCTTTTGTTAGTAGGCTTTTGGAGTACCAGGCCCAGTACCCGCGGGAGGTGGAGCTTACCCGGCTTTTGGCTCTTACCTACCAGGAAGCGGGCAGATCGGACGAAGCCGAAAGGTGGGGGCGAAAGACCCTGGAGCTGGACGCCAACGACGCCTTGGCCTACAACATCCTGGGCTACATTGAGCTGGCCCGGGGCCGCTTTGCCCAGGCGGAAGAGCAGTTCCGCAAGTACGCCTTTATTGCTCCCGACCAGGCTAACCCCCACGACTCTCTGGGAGAGCTTTTCCTCATCACCGGCCGCTTTGAAGAAGCGAAGAGAGAGCTGGAGGCGGCGGTGCAGGCCAACCCGCGCTTTTACCCGGCCTGGCGCCACTGGGGCGATCTGGCGGTGTTGCTGGGGGATGTGGAGCTCGCCAAGTCCGCCACCCGGGAGCTGGCCTCGGCCCTGGACCTCAAGCCTGAGGAGCGGCCGGTGGTGGAAGCTACGGCGCTGGGTCTTTTAGCCTTCTTCCACGACCAGCCACCGCTGCTGCTTGAGGCCGCGGAGGTCATAACCAAGCCCCGGGACGAGGGGGAGTTCTTTGTGGTGCATGCTGCGTTTTGCGCCCGGGGGGATTGGGCCCAGGCCGAAAGCCTGGAAGGGACGGTAGAGCAAGCGATGGCCGCGGGCACCCCCGGCTCTCGCAGCTTGGCGCGGCTTTTGCCGCTTTTGAGAACGCAGAGGTTTGTGAGCCAAAACCGCTTTCAGGAAGCGTTGGCTTCGGCGCAGCAAGCGGAGGCTGCTTTCTCTTTTGTGAACGTGTGGCAGGCGGAAAGCCTCCTCACCGCCCAGTGCTGGAAGGCTTTAGCCCTGGCCCGTTTGGGAAAAAAGGCAGAAGCCCTTGAGGTCCTGGCCAAGGTGAGGGCCACCAACCCACGCTTTCCGCTGCTTAAGCGGGTGGAGGGGCAGATTTGAGCTGGCCGGTTCCCACCTGGAGGCAAGCACAGCTGGAGGCCATCCTGGAGCTTTCGCTGGCCTTAGGGGGGCCCCGGGAAGAAAACGAGCTGGTGGAAGAGCTGGTCAACCGGGCGGTGGGGCTTCTGGATGCCCGGCGGGGCCTGGTGGTGGCGTTGACTCCGGAGGGCCTGGTGAGCAGCTGGGCGGCGGTCCAGTGGCAAGGCCAGCCGCAGGAGTTCTTCCGGGCCTTTCGCTCCCGTTTCGCCGAAGATGCCGTGCAGGTTTTCCCGGGAGCTGAGCTGGGCTTGCCCTACCGGCAGGTGATGGTGGCCCCGGGCAGCTGGCAGGGGCAGTGGGTGCTGCTGGTGGCGGTGGCCGACCGCGAAACCAGGGAGGGGGAAGGGGACTTTACCAGCGATGACGCCACCTTTTTGCGGTCGCTTTCGCTGCTGGCCGCCTCGGCGTTGGCTTCTTCCCGGGCCCTGGAAACGGAAAAGCGGAAGCGGCAGGCTCTGGAGGAGGAAAACCGCAGCTTGCGGGAGGAGCTTCCCGATTTTGTGGCCGAATCGCCGGCCATGCTGCGGGCCCTGGAGCTGGCCCGTCGCGTGGCCCCTCTGGAGGTGTCGGTGCTGGTGCGCGGGGAATCGGGCACCGGCAAGGAAAAGGTGGCGCGTTTGCTCCACGACCTTTCCCCCCGCGCCGAAAAGCCTTTTGTTCCCATTAACTGCGCGGCGGTGCCGGAAAGCCTTCTGGAAGCCGAGCTCTTCGGCATCGAAAGGGGGGTGGCCACCGGTGTGGAGGCCAGGATCGGCAAGCTGGAGGTGGCCCACGGCGGCACGCTTTTCTTAGACGAGGTGGGGGATCTTTCCCTCAACCTCCAGGCCAAGCTGTTGCGGGTGCTCCAGGAGCGCACCCTGGAGCGGGTTGGGGGGAGGCGGGAAATCCCTGTGGATGTGCGCTTGGTGGCGGCCACCCACCGCAACCTCGAGGACATGCTGGAGCGGGGGGAGTTCCGCAAGGACCTCTACTACCGCCTGCGGGTGGTGGAGCTGCGGCTGCCCCCCTTGCGGGAGCGTCCCGAGGACATCCCGGTTTTGGTGCGGTACTTCCTGCAACGCCTGGGGCGCAAGCTGGGCAAGGGGGAGGTTCGCCTATCCCGAGAAGCCTGGCAGCTCTTCTTGCGGTACGACTTTCCCGGCAACGTGCGGGAGCTGGAGCACCTGGTGGAGGCCTCTCTTGCTTTGGCCTCCGGGGACGAGGTGACGGCGGAAGACGTGCTGCTGGCCATGGGGTCCGGAGCGGGTAGGCTGGCGGCCAGCGGGACCTTAGAGGAGGTCGTGCGGGAGCACGTGCTTCGCACCCTGGAGCGCTGCGGGGGGCGAAAAAGGGAAGCCGCGCGGGCCCTGGGCGTGGACCGCACCACCCTCTACCGCATGCTCAAGCGGTGGGGTGCAACATGATGTTGCGTTTTGCATCGGTGACCGAACCGTATCGTGTTCTTGAGCTTGCTCTGGAATGAGAGCCGTTTGAATTGGGTGATGTTGCATCTTGCAACATGTGGTCCCGGGGCGTGCGGAGATAAGCGGGGCCTGAGCAACAACTTACACCAGGGAGCTGGTTGGCACGGGGCGTGCATGGCGCCATGCGGTGCGGTGGCCAACACGAGGGGTGGGAAAGGGCGTGCCGGGGGCCGGAAAGGGCCTCTGGGTTTTGGGTTTGGGCGTTGTCGGCGCCGCGCACGTCAGCCCGGAGCAGCTTAGGCTTTCGCTGCGGGTGGCCGTCCGCCTTTTGCTCTTGCTTTTGAGCGTTTGAGGGAAGTGAATGGGGGGACAAACGGACACCGACACCTTTGCCTCACGGGTGGTGCTGCGGAAGGAAAAAGGTGGCGAGGCCCAGGCCTTGCACCTCCTGGAGGAGGCGAGGCTTTTTTTTGCGGTAAGACCCGAGGTGCTTTCCGACTTTCGCCTGGCGGTTTTGGAGGCCTGCCTCAACGCCTTAGAGCATGGCCAGCCCCCGGTGGAGGTGGAGGTGGAAGCCCACCGCCAGGGAGACGGCGTTCACTTCCGGGTTCGGGTCATTGACCACGGGCCGGGTTTTCAACCCGAAGCCGTGCCTCAGCCCCAGCTTGCTGATAAACTGAGCTCGCCTCGCAAACGCGGTTGGGGGCTTGTGATCATGCGGCGCTTTTCCGATGGCTTGACCTTTGAGTCGCAGCCGGGGCGGATGGTGGTGAGCCTGTACCGCATAGCATCCGGGAGCTGAACGTGGAAGCCTGCACCTTGAAGCGGGAGGCCGACCACGGTACCGCCGCCATCCTGGCGGTGGCCGGCTACATCAACAACGAAGGTGGGGAAGCCATCGCCAGGGCGGCCCGGGAAATCCTTGCCGAGGGCAAAAGGGCCATCCTTTTGGACCTGGCCAAGGTGAGGATCATCAACTCCATTGGCATTTCCTTGCTTTTGGAGGTGCTGGAGGCTTGCCTTTCGGAAAACGTGGTGCTGGCCTTCTGCAACCTTCACCCCTCGGTGGCCAAGACCTTCGAGGTCATGGGGCTTTCCCAGTACGCCCGCCTCTTCGGCTCGCGGGACGAAGCGCTCGCCGAACTGGCACGGCTGTGATCGTCAAGCAACTCCTCGGGCTTTGGCAGGAAGCAGCCCAGGGCAGCCAGGCCTCTGTTCCCCGGCGTGCTCTGGAGCATCTGGTGGCCAGCACCGGGGCGGCAGGGGGGCGGCTTTCGCGTGGCTCGGAGGTGTTGGCCGAGGTGGGGCGCTTTGCCTCACCGCCGATAACCCACCGGCTGCCGGCGGGGAGGGAACCGTTCGAGGTGGCCCTGGCCGGCGGTACGCCTCCCGGCGAGGAGTTGCTCTTGGCCGCAGGAACCGTGCTTTCGGCCTGGTGGCTGCGGGAAGAGCTGCGGGCCAGCCGTTTTGCCGAGCGGCGACGGCTCTGGGAGACCGAAAGCCTGCGGGCCATGGCGGAGGTGTTGAGCGGGCAGCTGGACGCCAGAGCCGTGGGGCAGAGCTTGCTCTTCCACAGCATGGCGCTTTTGGACGCCCGCCGCGGGGAGCTGTGGTTGGCCGACGAGCTTTGCCCCGGCGCGGAAGTGGCCGGTGGATCGCCGGGGGGTTATGCGTTGTGGAACGGGTGGGTGAGGCGGTGCTGGTTCCGCCCACGCCGGAGGCCGTGACGACCCCCAGGCTTGTGTCGCCTTTCGTGGTGGCGGTGCCCATCGGCGACCGGGAGCGGAGCTTTGGGGTTTTGGCGCTGGGGGATCGGGAAGTGCGAGGGGGGCTTGCCCCCTTTTCGGCCCAGGATGTGGAAACCCTCTCGCTGTTTGCGGCGCAGGGGGCGCTGGCCTTTTCGGCCATCCTGGCCCACCGCCAGCGGGTGGCCCAGGAAAGGCTGGAGCGGGAGCTGGCCCTGGCCGCCTCGGTCCAGCAGCACCTCTTCCCGCAGCTCCCGGAGCAGCTGCCCGGCTGGGAGCTTTCGGGTTTTTCGCTGCCTTCCCGCCAGGTGGGGGGCGACCTTTACGATTTCCTCCCCAACGGCGAAGGGACGCTTCTCGCTCTTTTCGATGTGTCGGGCAAGGGCGCGCCAGCGGCCTTGCTGGCTGCTTCTCTGCAAGGGGCCCTGCGGGTGGCGGCCAGGCAAGCGGCAAGCTTAAAAGAGCTCGCTTACCTGCTTCATGAGCATTTGGCCACGCTGTGGGCGGAGCACCAGTTTGCCACCGCGTTTTTCTTTGCGTTGCGGGAGGATGGCACGGTCCGCGCCTTGGGGGCCGGGCACACTCCGGCGGTGGTGGTGGGTCTCGACGGCCAAACCCGCCTGCTGTACCCCCAGGGTCCGCCCCTGGGCCTGGTGCCCAACCCTCGCTTTGAGGAAGACACGCTGGTGCTGCGGAAGGGTGAGCTTTTGGTGGTGGCCACCGACGGGATCGTGGAGGCGTCCAACCGCGTTGGCGAAGAGTTCGGGCTCGCTCGGCTGCGGGAGCTGGCGGCGGCTTGCGCCAATGCACCCCTGGGGGAGCTGGCGACAAGGGTGCTGGCGGGGGTGCGGGAGTTCACCCAAGGGGAAGCCATGAGCGATGACTTCACCCTGGTGGCGGTGCGACGCACGGCGTAAGTTCCGCTTGCTTCGAATTGTGCATTTTTTCACTAAAAGCCCCGGACAAATTCTCGTTTGTTCGGCCCTTTTTGCGCAAAACGCATATTGACGAAGCCGTAGCTGCGGTTTTAAAGTTGCAGCATGATCCGTACGGCAAGCCTCAGAGGGGCAAGCTCAAGAAAGGAGGAGAGATGACCATGGTGAGGAAGTGCAGCGTGATGTTGGCGGTGGTGCTCCTGCTGCCGGCCTTGGCTTGGGGCAACGGTTTTGCGTTGTTCGAGCACGGGGCTCGGGGTGTGAGCATGGGCGGGGCGTTTGTGGCGGTGGCGGATGATCCTTCCGCCGGCTACTACAACCCCGCGGGCTTGGCGTTTTTGGACGGCACCAAGGCAATGGCCGGGGTGTTCTTGATTACCGAGTCCTCCAAGTTCCGCGGCGATAACCCGTACCCCGGGGCGGGCTATAAGTCGGAAATGGAGGACCAAATCTTTTACCCGCCTCACTTCCACTATTCGGCGCCCCTGGCCGGAAACTTCCGCTGGGGTTTGTCCATGATCGCGCCCTTTGGGTTGGGCACTTGGTGGCCAAATAACTACGCCGGTCGCTTCATTTCCAAGCGCATTGACCTGAAGGTCTTCGACGTTAACCCCCACGTTTCCTGGAAGCTTTCCGACAGCTTTGCGGTGGGTGTGGGTTTTGACTACTTCCTCACCCAGGTGGACCTCACCAAGTCCATCGGCGTTATCAACCCCTACACCCAGCGGGTAGCGGAAGTGGGCCAAGTCCACATGTACAACGAGGGGTTTGCTGACGGCTGGGGCTACAACGTGGGCGTTCTTTGGAAGCTGGGCGGTGGCTTTTCCCTGGGTGCGGCCTACCGTTCTCGGGTGGAAGTGGAGATTAACGACGCCAAGGCGTCTTTCGTGCAGTTTAGTACCGGGTACGCGGATTTTGACGCCATGGTGGCGCAACTCATCCCCTTTGATCGCAACCCCAAGGGGCAAACCCGAGTGAACTTTCCGGCGGAAGCGCGAATTGGTTTGGCCTGGAAAGGGGAAAAGACCATCATCAGCGCCGACGCCGTGCACATGGGGTGGGACAGCTTCAAGGAGCTTCCCATTACCATCGTGGGTTACCCCCAACTTTCCTCGGTGCGGGAAGAGAACTTCCGTGATGCGTGGACCTACCGTGTGGGTCTGGAGCGCAAGTTCTCGGATACCTTTGCGGTGCAAGTGGGGTACCTCCGCGACCGTACCCCCATGCCCACCCACATTGTGTCGCCCTTGCTGCCCGATGCCGACCGCAACGGCTACTCCATTGGCTTTTCTTGGCAGGTGAACCCCAAGATGCGGGTGGACGGCTCCTTCCTGCATCTGCCCTTCGATAACCGCTCCACCCAAGGGCAAAGCATTGATAACTTCAACGGTACCTACCGCACCCGTGCCGAGCTTTTTGGCATGAGCGTGGTGTACAGCTTCTAGGGAGGGCAACATGAAAAAGGTAAACTCGTTGCTGGCCTTACTTGCCCTGGGCGTGGCGGCCGTAGCCTCGGCCCAGGTGGATTTCACCAGGTACGTGGCCTTAGGGGATTCGTTGACGGCGGGCTACGCTTCCGGTGGCCTGGCCAAGTTCTACCAGGAGCACTCCTACCCCGCAATTCTGGCCCGGCAGTTCGGGCTGGCCACATTCCAGCAACCGCTGGTCTCTGACCCGGGCATTGCCCCGGTGTTGAAGCTCATGGCGTTGGCTCCTTCTCCGGTTTTGGCTCCGTCCGGAACCACACCCGGTCAGCCCATCAACGCCACCTACCAGGGGATTTACAACAACCTGGGGATTCCTGGCTCCAAGACCGGGGATTTGCTCACCAAAACCGGGGACATCACCAAGCTGCAGCGCGGTCAAATTGATCCTAGCACCATCATGTACGACATCGTGCTGCGTTTCCCCAAGATCCCGGGCACGAATGTTGACGGCACAGCGGTGGCGCAGGCCATTGCGGCCAAACCTACCTTCATGACCGTGTGGATTGGCAACAACGACGTGTTGGGCGCGGCGTTGGCCGCAGTTCCCATTGACGGGGTGACCATGACGCCGGTGGCCACCTTCCAACAGCAGTACCATACGCTTCTGGCCACCCTTCGTGCGCAGCTGCCCAACACCAAAATCGTGGTGGCCAACATCCCCAACGTCACCTCCATTCCCTTTGTGACCACCGTCAAGCCTTACGTCTTTACGTCTCAAGGCCAAAAGATCTACTTGCAGGCCGATTCCGGTCCTCTCACCGACGGTGACTACGTGACCCTGCAGGGGGCGTCCCTGATTGCCCAGGGGTACGGCATCCCTGGCACCGGCAAGCTCTTGCCTGACGGTGGGATCGTGAACGGCCAGTTCGTCCCCGGGGTGGTGCTGCGGGCAGCGGAAGCGGCCGCCATCAACGCCCGTATTGCCCAGCTCAACGGCATCATTGCCCAGGAAGCTGCTGCTGTCGGCGCCCCGGTCTTGGATGTCAACAGCATCTTTAACGACATCGTGGCCCACGGCTACATGCTCGGTGGCATTAAGCTCACCGCCTCCTTCCTCACCGGCGGCATCTTTTCTTACGACGGCGTGCACCCCCAGCGGTTGGGCTACGCCTTGGTGGCCAACGAGTTCGTGAAGCTCATCAACTCGGCGTTCGGTGCGCGGGTTCCCCAGGTGAACCTGCAGAAGTACCTGGAGGGCACCGAAACCACAACTACGGTGATGGCGTCCCAGGTGCAAATGGCGCCGGGAGCCTTCAACAGCACGCTCCAGCTCTTCGTCCCGCAAACCACCGAGCAGCAGCGGCCGGTGATGCGCCGGCACCTGCGCCGGGAGGTCCCGGGTGAGGGCCGTCCCATTCGCCCGTAGCTTCAAGTCCTTTGCGTCTAAACCGCCCGGAACCCCGGGCGGTTTTCTTTTGGGCGCTTGTGAAAGAACTCTGCGAGGGTTTGTGTTTGAGGGAAAGGGGACGGGGCCTTGAGTTTGGCGGTTTAGTGTCATAAATTAAAGGAAGTTTACGGCCGGCTGGGCCGGGAAAGGAGGCAAGGATGGATTACCCGTTGTGGATACCAGGCATTGGGGCCGGGGTGCTCATCGGCCTCGTGGCCATCACCCACGTGCTGGTTTCCCACTTTGCGGTGGGGGGCGGCATCGTCATGGCCGTGGCGGAAACCCTGGCGGTGAAGCGCCAGGATCAGGCCCTGAGGAACCTGGCGAAACGCACGTCATTGATTTTGATTTTGGTTTCCACGGTGTTTGGTGCCATTTCTGGGGTGGGGATCTGGGTCACCATTGGGCTTCTCCACCCGGTGGCCACCTCGGCGCTCATTCACTCCTACGTTTGGGGGTGGGCCACCGAGTGGGTGTTTTTCATCTTGGAAGTGGCTACCGCGCTGGCTTACTACGCCACGTGGGACAAGGTGCGGCCCAGGACCCATTTGCTCTTAATCTGGCTTTACGCCTTTGCCGCGTTCATGTCCTTGGTGATCATCCAGGGCATTATTTCCTTCATGCTCACCCCCGGCAACTGGCTGCAAACCAAGGCCTTCGCTGACGGCTTCTTCAACCCCACCTATGTGCCTGGCTTGGTGCTGCGCACGGGCATTTGCGTGTTCCTGGCCGGAGCCTACATGGCCTTTGCGGCCCTCCGGGAGCAGGACCTGGCGGCGCGGGCTCGGCTCGTGCGGTTTTTGGCTGGAATCCAGGTGGTGGGCATCCTCATTGCCTACGGCGGCTACCGTTGGTGGGAAGCGGCGCTGCCGGAGTCCATTCGCGCGCTTTTCCTGGGGGCAAGCCCGAAGCTTCCCGCGCTAGCCTCCACCCGCCACTTCTTGCTGTGGATGCTTTTGGCCTACCTGGTTTTCGTGCTCTTTGCCCTTCTTGCCCCTAAGGCCCAGCGCTGGCCAATCACGGCGGTGGCTTTGGTGTTGGCCTTTGCGTTTTTTGGTGGCTACGAGCGGCTGCGGGAAGGAGCGCGCAAGCCTTTCATTATCCGCGATTACATGTTTTCCAACGGGATTTTGATTTCGGAAATTGCCAAGCTCAACCAGGAGGGGATTTTGTCCAAGGCCAAGTGGCTGATGGTGGGGCAGCCGGACGATCCGGTGGCCAAAGGCCGGGCGGTGTTCCGCGCCCAGTGCGCCATGTGCCATACCGAAAACGGCTATTTGGGTATTCGCAAGCTCATTTCCGGTGCTGACGCCGAAACCCTCGACATGATCCTGACAACCATGCGGGATGAAGGTGAAAAGTACACGTCGAACCAGTACAGGAAGAACGGCCACGTGGCCACGGAAAAGCTGGACTACCCATTCATGCCTCCTTTTGTGGGCACAGAAGAGGAAAAAGAGGCCTTAAAAGCGTACCTGGTAACCCTCACGGGAACAAAAGTTGCGGAGGTGAGCCATGGCAACTAACTTGATCCCCGCCCTGGACCCGGCTCCTATCCCTGGGCCGGTTTGGCTTTTCCACCTTTTGTGGGTGGTGACGTTTTTGCTGCACATGCTTTTTGTGAACGTGGTTTTGGGTGGCTCGATTTTGGCGGCGTTGGCCGGAAACGGTCGGCGTGAGCTGCAATCGTTCTTCGTCAACGCCAACTCCTGGGCAATTTCCTTTGCCATTACCTTTGGCATTGCCCCGCTTTTGTTTGTGCAGGTGCTTTACGGCCGCTTCTTCTACACGGCCACGATTCTGGTGGCAGGGGCCTGGCTGGGCATGCTGGGCTTTTTGATGGTGGGCTACTACCTCAACTACGTAGCCAAGTTCCGCCTGCAAAAGGGCCAGAGCGCCGGGCTGGCCGTGCCCCTTTCGGCTTTGTGCTTTCTGATCATTGCAGCGACCCAGGTCATGGTGAACCTCCTGCACCTGCAGCCCTCCCGTTGGGAAGGTGTGTGGACGCAAGCCAAAAGCGCCCTGGCTGATCCCACGTTTGTACCGCGCTTCCTGCACTTCTTGCTGGCTGCCCTGGCCATGGCTGGGGCCCTGGCGGCCTATGTGGCGGTGCGGCGCAGCAAAACCCAAGGGCAAACCGCGGAGCTGGCCGAGATGGCCCGGTTCGGAGTGAAAGCGGCGCTTTACACCACGGTGGTGCAGCTCCTGGTAGGCTTCTGGCTGCTTCTGGCCTTGCCTTCGCCGGTGCTGTCTGGCTTAATGAAAGGAGGGGCCGCTACCACCTTGCCTTTGGGCTTGGGCATTTTGGCCGGCATTGGGCTTCTGGTGGTGCTGGCGGGCATCCGGGACCCCCTGGCCGAGGGCACCAAGGTGCGGCGGGCCATGGAGTTTTTGGTAGGCGCCATCGTTCTCATGATCATCACCCGCCATCAGCTGCGCGAGGTGTACCTGGCCGAGTGGAAGCCGCTGGAGGGCGCCCAAGTGGCTCCCCAGTGGGGGATTTTCCTGGTCTTCCTGGTGACCTTTGTGATCGGTGTGGCCCTAACCGTGTACGCCATGGTGAAAGCCGCTACGGACAAGCCACAGGCTGGCGAGCCCGCGGCCTAGCGCTGCAAAAGGCAAGCAAAAAAGCGCCCGCTTCGGCGGGCGCTTTTCTTATGCTTTGCCGAGGACGGTGCGGGCGGCAGCCAGCGTGTGTTCTACATCGGGGTCGGTGATGTGGTAGTGGGTCACCATGCGCACCTCTTCTTTGCCGAAAGCGCCGCAGAGCACCCCATGCTCCTTCATGGCGGCTACGAACCGAGCGTTCGGGGGCAGGGTTTCGTCGCCGGGGAGGTCGGGGCGGGCCAGGCGAAACACCACGATGTTGGTTTGGATGCGTTCGGGGTCCAAAATTACACCGGGAAGCTCCGCCAACCCTTCGGCCAGCCTCTTGGCCCGCCGGTGATCCTCGACCAGGCGCTCCACCATGGTGGTGAGAGCCACGATTCCTGCTGCTGCCAGCACCCCCACCTGCCGCATACCGCCGCCGAAAAGCTTGCGGACACGGCGAGCCTCAGCAATAAAGTCGGCATCCCCCACCAGCATTGAACCCACCGGAGCAGCCAGCCCCTTGGAAAGGCAAAACATCACGCTGTCGCAGCCCCGGGCCAGCTCTGCTGCGGTGGTTCCCAGTGCCATGGCCGCGTTGAAGATGCGGGCGCCGTCCAGGTGCACTTTGAGGCCGTGTTTGTGGGCCACCGCCACCAGCTGGTCCTTGAGCTCCCTGGGCATGGGCAAGCCCGACCACAGGTTGTGGGTGTTTTCCAGGCACAAAAGGCGCGTGGGCGTACGGTAGCTCACCTTGGGGTTGACGGCGGCTTCTACCTGTTCCGGGGAAAGCAAACCGTTGGTGGTGGTAATGGGGCGGGGAAGAGCTCCTGAAAGCGCGGCCATGGCCCCCATTTCGAAGTTGACGATGTGGCCGCGGGCCTCAATGATCACCTCGCTGCCGGGGTGGGTCCAGAGGTGCACGGCAATTTGGTTGCCCATGGAGCCGGTGGGCACGAAAAGCGCGGCTTCCCGCTCGAGCTTGGCAGCCGCCAGCTCCTCCAGGCGCTTGACGGTGGGGTCTTCCCCGTAAACGTCGTCCCCCACCTCGGCTTCCGCCATGGCCTTTCGCATTTCCGGTGTGGGCTTGGTCACGGTATCCGAACGCAGGTCAATCATGCCCTAAGCATACGGCAAAGGCAGCAATGAGTTACACGTTTTTTCGCCACGAACGGTGACCCCAAAAGCTTCGTGCATCCGCCGCTCCACGTGTGGGGCGCTGCTCTCTGGACAGGCCTCCACCGACCTGATCCACGAAAGGGGAACGTACCAACCCCAAAACCGCAATCGGACCTTGAAGGAAGCCATTTCCTTCAGGGATGCCAATGGTTATGGAGAAAATTAGCAGCGTTGATTTCTGGGATGGGGCTCGCTAGGCTTTTTTCGTGCTGCGGGAGCTGGAGGTCCGGGATTTAGGCATCATCGAGGCGGTGCGGCTGGAGCTGCCGCCGGGCTTTGTGGTGCTCACCGGCGAAACCGGCGCGGGAAAGTCCCTCCTGGTGCACTCCCTGAAGCTCCTTTCCGGGGAGCGGGGGGATGCGGACATGCTGCGCGCCGGTGCGGAAAAGCTTTTGGTGGAAGGGGTTTTTTCGCCTGTTCCGGAAGAGCTGGCTGGTTTCCTCAACGAGCTGGGAGTGGAAGCCAACACCGAGCTGGTGATTCGCCGGGAAATGGCCGCTTCCGGGCGCTCCCGGGCCTGGGTTAACGATGTGCCGGTGACCCTGGCCACCCTCCAGCGCCTGGCGCCATCGCTTCTGGCCATTGCCGGGCAGCACGAGCAACGGGATTTAGCCGATCCCACCACGCACCTGGCCCTGGTGGACGCTTTTGGTGGCCTGGAGACCATGGCAGCCCAGGTGGCGCAAGCGTTCCAGCACTGGCAGGAAACGCGGCAAGCCCTGGCCGAGGCCAGGTCGCGGTTGGCCCAAAGGCGGGATAGGCTCGATTTGATCCAATACCAGCTCAATGAAATCGGCGCCGCTTGCCTTCGCGAAGGGGAGCACGAGGCGCTTTTGGAGGAACGCACCTTCCTGCGGCACGCCGAGAGGATCGGCGAGCTTTTGGCTGCGGCGCGGGGTGCTCTGGGTGGAGATGGTGCGGTGACGCTGCTTTCGCGAGCGGCCCGCGCGGTGCGGGAGCTTTCGCAGCTGGGTGTGAGCGTGGGCGAGACCCGCGAGCAGCTGGAGCAAGCCGAGCTTCTGGCGGAAGAAGCGCTGAGGGCGTTGGATTCGCTGGCCGACCGCGTGCGCGTGGATCCCCAGCGTTTGGAGGAAGTGGAAGCCCGGCTGGCCACTTTGGAACGCCTCACCCGCAAGTACGGTGGCTCGGTGGCGGCGGTGTTGGCGCATTTCCAAGCTTTGCAGGAGGAAAAGGCAACGCTGGAAGGCGTGGAAGAGCACATCCAAAAGCTTGAAGAGGAGGAAAAGGCAGCGGCGCAGGCGTTCTTGGAGTTGGCGGGAAAGCTTCACCAACAGCGGCAACAGGCAGCCGTGGCGCTGGCAAAGGAAGTAACTGCGGTGCTTACCCGTCTGGGGATGCCCGAGACCCGCATGGAGTTGCGGCAAACCCTGCGGCAAGCCACCGATGGGCCGCTCACCTTTGAAGGCCACAGGATCAACCCTGCACCCTGGGGCGTTGCCGACGGCGAGCTTTACCTTTCGCCCAATTCTGGTGAACCTTTGAAGCCTTTGGCCAAAATTGCCTCCGGTGGTGAGCTTTCGCGCATTCACTTGGCTCTGCGCACGGCGCTTCGCCGGGTTTCCCAGCGTTCGCACGCTCTAACCCTGCTTTTTGACGAGGTGGACTCCGGGATTGGGGGGCGGGTGGCGGAAGAGGTGGGGCAGCTCCTCAAAGCCTTGGGGGCCAAGGACCAAGTGCTGGTGGTCACCCACTTACCACAGGTGGCGGGTCTTGGCGATGCGCATTTTGTGGTGGCCAAAAAGAGCCGTCAGGGGCGAACCGTGACGCACGTGTCCCGCGTGGAAGGCGAAGCCCGGGTGCAGGAGCTGGTGCGCATGCTGGGGGCCAAGGAAGGCTCCGAGGCTGCCCGCCAGCATGCCCTTGAGCTCTTGAGCCGCCCGTGAAGGTCCTACCGTTTACCGAAGCTCATCACCTCCCGGCGGCAGTGGCGGCGGTGCGGGAGGTGCTGGCATCCCATGGGGTGGTGGTGGTCCCTACCGAAACCTTCTACGGTTTGGCGGTCAACCCCCACCACCCGGAAGCCGTGGCCAGGGTCTTTGCCATGAAAGGCCGAGAAGCCTCCAAGGCTCTGCTGGTGGTGGCGGCAAACGTGGAGCAAGCCCAGGAGCTGGCAGTGATTCCTGAGCTTTGGCGAAAGCGCTTGCGGTCGGTGTGGCCGGCGCCCTTGACGGTGGTTTTCCCTGCTCGCCAGCCGCTTCCGGGCAGTGGTAGGACTGTGGCCGTGCGCGTCCCGGCTCATGATCTTTTGCGATCGTTGCTGCACGACGTAGGGCCTCTCACTGCTACTTCGGCGAATCTCTCGAAAAAGCCCCCGGCGAGGAGGCCAGAAGAGCTGGGCCTACTGGCGGCGGAGGTGGACTTGCTTCTGGACGGCGGGGAAACCCCAGGAGGAACCCCTTCCACGCTGGTGGATGCCACGGTGACCCCGCCTCGCGTTTTGCGCTCTGGCTGTTTTCCCGTGCCTGTCTCCTGGTTGCAAGGCCCTGAGCAGACGGCAACCTGATCTGGAAAATGACAGGACCTGTGGAAATCTCTGTGGAAAACGGGCTAAGGCTTTGCATTGGAGCGTTTTGGGGGCGCTCTGTGGCTTTTTCGTGCATTTCGTAACGTATTGACTGGCCGTTATTTAACATAAATTCTTGGTTGCCGGTGACTTGCCTACGTGGGGGTGAGACCTTTTTTCCACAGGGGAGGAAGTTGCAATTCTTCATGGGGTTCGCTGGATTTTGCAGCCACCCCAGGTGATAATGAGCCACAGACGGCTTGCGGCAAGAACCCGGTGGGGAAAACAGTGCCTCGCGGCAGCCACGGCTGGCCAAACGGCCAGGGCGGGTTTCCACAGGTTGTGCGGAAAACCTTGTGGAAAACCCTGTGGAAATCGCCAACAACGTGGCCTCCTCCAGAGACTTTGACAATGTGCACGGCGTTTTGTGCGTGCCTCTAACCTCATATGCTGCACTAACTTGCGCTAAATCCTCGAGCGTGCTGAGGTTACAATTTTGGTGTGTCTGCTGTTTTCCACAAGTCTTCACGGTGGTTGGACTTGGGTTGGATCTTGGGCGGTGCCGCGGGCTGTGGTAGTTTTGGCGGCCGGGAGGTGAGCGTGCGTCTGAGGTCCTTTGCCGGGAAAAGGCCCCGTTTTGGCCAGCGGGTTTTTTTGGCTTCCACGGCTGTGGTGGTGGGGGATGTGGAGCTTGCCGATGACGTGAGCGTGTGGTACGGCGCGGTGATCCGTGCTGACCTCAACGAGGTGCGGGTGGGCACAAGGTCCAACATCCAGGACAACGCGGTCATTCACGTGGACACCGACGCCCCTACCCACGTGGGCGAGGATGTGACGGTGGGCCATAGCGCCATCCTCCACGGCTGCCGGGTGGAAAACGGCGCTTTGGTGGGCATGCACGCCACGGTGCTCAACGGCGCGGTGGTGGGGGAAGGGTCGCTGGTGGCCGCCGGGGCTTTGGTGCCGCCGGGGATGCAGGTTCCTCCGGGCATGCTGGTGGCCGGGGTGCCGGCCAAGGTGGTGCGGCCCGTGAAGGACGAGGAACGGGAGAGGGTGCGGGCGGGCCTGGTCCATTACTTGGAGCTGAAAAGCCGCTACCTGGCGGAAGAGGAGCAGGAAAAGGAGCTCGCTTGCCTTTCCGATTGGGAGAAGCTCCTATGATCCAAAAGCCCCGCGGTACCCGCGACATCGTGCCTCCGGAGTCCAAGCTTTGGGTGGCCGTGGAAGCCACCGCCCACCGCGTGTTTCAGGCTTTCGGTGCCGAGGAAATCCGCACCCCCGTCTTCGAGCACACCGAGCTTTTCGTGCGCTCGGTGGGGGAGACCACCGACATCGTCCACAAGGAGATGTACACCTTTGCCGACCGCAAGGGTCGCTCTTTAACCTTGCGGCCGGAAGGCACGGCCGGGGTAGCCCGGGCTTTTTTGGAAAACAGCCTGGACCAGCGGCCTTTGCCCCAACGCCTTTACTACATTGGCCCCATGTTTCGCTACGAGCGGATGCAGCGGGGGCGTTACCGGGAGTTTCGGCAAATTGGCCTGGAAATCATTGGCGCCGCCTCGCCTCTGGCCGATGCCGAATGCATTGTGGTGCTGTTTGAATTTTTCACCGCTCTGGGCTTTGACAACCTCACGGTGCATGTTAACAACCTGGGTGATCCCGAAGACCGTCCCAGGTACGGCGAGCTGCTGCGCAGCCATTTGCAAGGTGTAAGAGACCAGCTTTGCGCGGATTGCCAGCGGCGCCTGGAGGAAAACCCCTTGCGGGTTCTGGACTGCAAGGTCCCCACGTGCAAGGCAATCACCGCCACCACTCCGGGAATGGAAGCGGTAGCCAGCCCAGCTTCCCGGGCGCACGTGGAGGAGGTGACCTCCCTTTTGACCTCCCTGGGCATTCCCTGGCAGCACAACCCCAGGCTGGTGCGGGGTCTTGATTACTACGTGCGCACGGTTTTTGAGGTGGTGTCCCCAGAGCTTGGCGAATCCACGGTGATTTGCGGCGGGGGGCGCTACGACCGGCTTTTGGCCGATTTGGGCGGCCCGGAAATTCCCGGTGTGGGCTTTGCCATTGGCGAGGATCGCCTGGTGGAGGTTTTACCCCCGGCTTTTGCCGCCAAGGTCACCGCCGAAGGGCGGCTGTACCTTATCCCCCTGGGGGGTGAGACCGCTTTTTTCGGTTTGCAGTTGGCCCGGGACCTGGTGCGGCAAGGGGTGCCGGTGGAGCTGGAGGTGAGCGGGCGCTCGCTGAAGGCGGCTTTGAAACGGGCCGACAAGCTGGGCTTTGCCAGAGTGGCCATTTTCGGAGAAGACGAGCTGGCCCGGGGGGTGGTGCTGCTTAAAGATTTGCGGGCCGGAAGCCAAACGGAAGTGAGCCCGGTGCAGTTGGCGGAAATTTGGAACGCGGAGGCACAACCATGAGCCGAGACCCGTTGCAGGAGCTGGCAGCCGCCATTGACCACACGTTGCTCAAACCCGAGGCCACCCGCTCCGATATCCTGCGCCTTTGCCAGCAGGCCCGGGAGTACGGCTTTGCCGCTGTGTGCGTGAACCCCACGTGGGTGGAGGAAGCGGTCCACCATTTGCAAGGAAGCCCGGTGGTGGTGGCCACGGTCATTGGCTTTCCCCTGGGTGCTACCACCACCGCCGTTAAGGTCTTTGAGGCTCGGGAGGCCTTGCGGGCGGGCGCCCGGGAGCTGGACATGGTCATGGCCCTGGGCTTGCTCAAAGGCGGGGAAGACCAAAAAGTCCAGGCCGATGTTGCCGCCGTGGTGGAGGTGGCGAAGGAGCACGGGGCTTCCGTAAAGGTCATCCTGGAAACCGGACTTTTGAGCGAGGAAGAAAAGACCCGGGCAGCCCAATTGGCGGTGGCGGCCGGGGCTTCGTTCCTCAAAACCTCCACGGGCTTTTTGGGCTCCGGCGCCACCGTGGAAGACGTGGCTTTGCTGCGGCGTATAGCTCCTGCTTCGGTGGGGGTCAAGGCTTCCGGCGGCATCCGCACCTTTGCCCAGGCCGGGGCCATGCTGGCCGCCGGGGCCAACCGGCTGGGCACCTCTTCGGGTGTGGCCATTATGGAGGAAGCACGGGCGTGGTACGCCGAGCCTTAAAGTGGTTGCCCTGGGGACTGGTACCGGCGGCGTTAGCCGCCGGCTGGGCTCACGCCCCGTCCCTGGTGCGGTTTGCCTTGGCGGGTCTTGCCCTTTTGCCGCTGGCGCGGCTTTTGGGGGAAGCCACCGATGCGCTGGCCGAGCGGTTGGGTCCGGTGGCTGCCGGCCTTTTGAACGCCACCTGCGGTAACGCCGCCGAGCTCATCATTGCCGTGCTGGCGTTGCGGCGGGGGCTGGTGGAGGTGGTCCAGGCCTCGCTTTCCGGCTCCATCATAGGCAACTTGCTTTTGGTTTTGGGGCTTGCCCTTTTGGCCGGTGGTTTGCGCCACCGGGTGCAGAAGTTTTCGGCCCTCGCCGCCGAAAGCCAGCTGGCGTCTTTAGCTCTGGCGGTTTTTGCCTTGCTTTTGCCTGCTCTGTTCTTTCACCTCGTGCGCCTTGCTCACCGGGAATCGTTGGCCTTGCCCCTTTCGGTGGCGGTATCGGTCGTGCTGCTCTTGGTGTACACCGCCAGCCTGGTGTTTTCCCTCCACACCCACAAAGACCTTCTGGGAACCCACGCCGCCCATGAAGCACCGCCCTGGAGCACCCGAAAGGCGGTGACCCTTTTGCTGGTCTCCGGTGCTCTCACTGGCCTTGTGGCCGAAGTTCTGGTGGGCAGCGTGGAGGAGGTGGGGCACCAGTTGGGCTTGAGCCAGGTGTTCCTGGGGGTGGTGGTGGTGGCGGTGCTGGGCAACGCTGCCGAGCACGCTGCGGCCATCGTGCTCGCCTGGCGTAACCACATGGACGCCGCGCTTTCCATTTGCTTTGCTTCCTCCCTGCAGGTGGCGCTGTTTGTCACCCCGGTTTTGGTTTTGCTCTCTTTCCCTCTGGGTCACCCCATGGGCCTGGTGTTTTCCGCGGTGGAAGTGGTGGCGGTGGCCGCTTCCGTGGGGCTTTCGGGCCTTGTTACCCTCAACGGCGAATCCAACTGGCTGGAAGGCGTCCAGCTTTTGGCCCTGTACCTCATCCTCGCTCTGTGCTTGGCCTTCCTCCCCGCCCAGGAGGCACTTCTCCCCCTTTAAACGTGGCCCTTTTCGGCCACCGTGCCTGCCCGCACGGTGCAACTTGAGGGGGTACCCGTTGTGATCCCGATCACATTTTGGATCTTGCCAAAAAAAAAAAAGCGGCTAGCCTCCGAAAAAAAGCCGCGGAAAGGGGCGAGAAAGGAGGCAAGACATGGACCTTAAAAGATGGTCGCTGTTGCGAACCGTGAGCGTTAGGGAGCCAGCGCTGCGGCAAAAGAAGCCTGATACGCCATCCCTTACGGGTTCGAAGTCCTTGGTTCAGCCTGGGGGGCGTCAGGTATATTGCCGTTTGGCGAAAGGGGTGATGCTTCTGAGCGCTTTGGTGGTAGGGCTGACTTGGGTGCCATCGCTTGCAGCTCAAAGTTGTGTCTACTGCGCCGGCAATGGGGGATGCTATCCAACTTCATCCGGCTACTTTTACTGTTGGCCGAGCGGCAACAGGTGCCAGGTAAGCGTGCCTTGCGCGGTAGCCGGCGGCTGTAATGGTGATTCCGAATGTTTACCACGACCGGTGCCGCTGTTTTTAGAGGGTAAGACAGCCCCTCCGGCCGAAGGCGCTAGGCTAAAAGCACAAGAAAAAAAGAACATCCCCAAACGGGTTCGTAACCATCATGTGGTCCCTTAGTTTGCTTTTTGCTCTTGCTGTAACTCCAGCTGGCGAGCTGCGGTTTCGTTTCCCGGAGGACCTGGGCCTTACGCCGGTGGTGTTGGAGGTCCAGGACGGGGAGGGAGCGGTGAAGGTTTTTACCGTTACGGCTGACAACCCGAGCCTCTCTCTCCCCGAACCAGGACCCTGGCACCTAAAGGTACTGCAGCCCTCTCTTTGGCCGGCCTCGGTTACAGTCCCAGTCCCTGTGACCTCAGGGGCAGAGCTGAGGTTTTTTTGGCAAGCCGAGGTGGTGTTTTCGTTTAAGAGTCGTGACGAAACGTTAACCGGTGTTAAGGCCACCCTGTTCCCAGCCCGTGGCAGCGTGGGGCCCTCGTGGGAGCTAAGTTGCACGCGGGGTGGAGAACGGTGGCGGTGTTCTGCACCCGCTGGCGAGTGGCGAGGCAAACTGGTTATTCCTGGTTTTGTTTCCTTTCGGATAGACAAACTGCGGCTTAGCCCCGGGCATACAACGGAGGTCGCTAACATCCCCCTGCGAGCAGAGGCCAGGGTTACAGGTGTGCTCAGCCCAGCTCCCGACCCTCCCCTTTCGATCTCTCTCCTTCCGGTGAAGGCCAGTTTCCCCTCACTTGCGCCCGAGGACGACCCGTTTTACCGGGAGGAGGGATTTACCGATAGAGAGGGGGCGTTCTCGTTTGCGGGCCTGGAGGGAGGTAGCTATGAACTCCGGCTGAACTCGGGATGTGGTGCACGGCTTTTGCGGTTTTCTCTGACGGCCTCCTCATCTCTCACTCTTCCTGTCCTCAACGTGGCGTGCGGCGGCAACCTGCGGGTTCGTATTTCTCCCCAGCTCACAGGGTCCTGGGAAGTTTTGGTTTTCGCCGAGAACTCAGGGCAAGGGGTTAAGAAGCCGGTGGTGCAGGGGCGTGTTGCCGGCGGGGGAACCTGGGCGTCTCCCCCACTGCCCGAGGGGACCTATAACGTTTTAATCCACAACGCGGAGGGGGAGGCTTTATCCGTGGAGCAAGTTTGGCTGGGTGCGACGGGCGCTACGGTGGACTTTGGGGACGCAGGGTTTACCGTTCGTGGCGCGATCTTCTACGGTGACAAGCCGTGGAAGGGACGCTTCAGGTTTGTAAAAACCGAAAACGCAACTTTCGAGGTTCACGTGAACACCGACGAGGAAGGGCGCTTTTCCGCGTACCTACCGGAAAAGGGAAGGTGGTGGGTGAGCCCTCTGGCCGACTCGACCCGTTTTGAGGCTGCTCTGTGGTTTGAAGCTAAGGCTGGCAGGACGCTTGCCATTACGTTTCCCGCAACCCACCTTTCCGGTTACGTTTACGGGGAAGGCGTGGCCTCAGGACCTACGTTCGTTTATGTTCTTGGCAAAGCAATGGCCGCCTCAGGCTCTTCCCAGATCAAGCGAGATGGATATTTTGAGGTGCAAGGCCTTCCGGAAGGGGAATACTGGGTCCAAGCTGTAGGCCCCACCGGCATTTCGCAAGTCTTTGCCGTGCGCCTGGTTGACGGTGAACCGTTGTCGCTGGATCTTGCGCTTACTCCGTTTTCGTTTGTTACCCTGGAACTGTCCGACGGGGAAAAGCCCGTTGCTGGGGCTTTGGTGCATTTTAGACCGTTGGGTGAAGGCCTTCCCGCGCAGCTATTGCCGCCGATACCTGTCACCTCGAGTGCCGACGGCAGAGCGCGTTTGCCTATTCCAGCCCAAGCGGTGGCCGTAAGCGGCGTGGTGCTGGCCCCTCCCCTCGCGGTTCAGGGATTTTTTTCCCGCGCACCGCTGCCTTCGTCTCTCCCAATTGCCATGGGCCAGCGGGGCGGTACGCTCGTGCTTCCGAGAAACCTAGTGGTGGGTAGCGGAGAAAAACCCCGCAGTTACTTGTTGCCGATGATCGACGACTACATGCTCGATGCCTTCCACGATGTGACCAGTTGGCGGGAAGCTTACGGCACGGTACCAGGTCTTGAGGGAACTGTCTTGCCTATGGCGCCCCCTGGCCACCACCGCTTGTGCCTTGTTCCGGCCCAGCGCCTTTGGGAAACCTTAGGCCTAGTGTCCAAGCCCCAGGACCTAAGTTGCACCTCAGGAAAGCTCCTCCCAAATGGAATCTTGCGTCTCCTGCCACCGAAAGGAGCCACGTAATAGGCTTGGGGCAGCCTCGGTTGTTGCTTGCCTCGACATCGAGTTTGGTCGCCGAAGTGGCTAACCTCGAACTTTTCTGTTGTTTCGCTTGCGGGTAAGACGGAGCTCGGGACCCCGTGGGCAAAAAGGGCAGGAAACCCCCTGCCACCGGTTCAGGCCCCCGGCGTTTCTGGGGGCTTTTGGCCAAGTCACGATTCTTTCTCTTTTGTGACCCCGATCACATTTTGGATCTTGCCAAAAAAAAAAAGCGGCTAGCCTCCAAAAAAAAGCCCCGGAAAGGGGCGAGAAAGGAGGCAAGACCATGAAACGGGGTAAGGTTTTGGCTGTTGTGTTGGGGATGTTCCTCGGAAGTGAGCTGACATGGGGGCTGCCGCCTGACAAGGAGCGGGTGGGGGTCTCCCGGGAGGTGGTACGGATCTTGCTTTCTGAGGTGCAGGTGGCAGAGATGAAGCTGGCGCAGGTGAGGCTGGAAGTGGTGCGGTTTTCCGGGAGTCAAGAGCACGGACCGGCAATCCTTTTGCGAGGTGAAGGGATCGTCACGGTTGCCGGAAAAGAGGACAGGGTGTTGCTTTTGGCGGACACGGCGAGCGGTTTTTCTGGTCAATGGCGGAAGCTTTCCCGCGGGGAGGTGATGCAGGTGCCGGTGAAGCTCACGGTGCGGGGTGAAACGCTTTCCGGCGCGCTGGTGGTGTGGGAGAGGGAAGGCCAGCGACAGGGTCGGTTTGTGGTGGAAGAAACAGCTGGCATGGGAGTTTCCCTTTTAGGAACCCCCGAACCCCGTCTGCCAAGTCGGGAAGTGGAAATCCACTATTATTCCGATTCGACCTTCACGGAGGAAGTTGGTTGGGAATTACGGCTGTGTAACGGGACGACTGTGAGGGAGGGCGTTGTTGGCCCGGTGAAGTGGGAGATCTCCGAACTTTGCAGCGGGGGTGGCGGCTCATCGACTTGTGCAGAATTCAGTTGTAACCGGTGTGCACCCGGCTGTGTATGGTGTAGCATTGAGTGCCCGTGGTACAACTAGCTTGATGTAAAGGCCATGGAAATTCTCTCGTACCCTGTTGGTCTGCTGGTGGGTGTTATCCAAATCACCGTTGCTTTTTCCGCTGGCGAAAACGGTGGCTCTTTGCTGCTCAACGGGGAAAAGGTTTGTGATCTCACACCATCGCAGAACTCTTGCCAGGTTGCTTTGGGAGCGGTGCCAAAGCTTCACCGCTTGGATTTGGCCAGCGAGACACCGCAAGGGTTGGTCGTGAACGACACGAGATGGTTAAACCGGGGCGTTTTGCCTGCGGAGTTGCGATTGGTGAAAACCACAAACGGGAAACGTTGTGAGATGTTCTTGGTGTATGCCCACCCGAATAAAGAGAAGGCCATTCGCCTGCTTGTAACCAGTGATCGAGAGGTTTTGTTTGACGGTCCACCCCGGCACTCACTGTCGCTGAATTGCGAGGGATCTGTTTTTGTGGCGGCCGAGGTTGCCTTTGCCGATGGTTTACGGGCCTCATCGGTGTTACCGCTTTCGCAGTTTTCTGAGAACGCCTCGGTTGCGGTTTATCCTTGGCATCTGGAGGCGGTGGAGAGTGAGGAACAACGTGCGCTTGCTTTGGGTGAGAGCGCACCGTTCGCTGTTGAGAGGGGTGAAGCCCACCTGCTGGTAGTGGCTGAACCGTTTTCCCTAGCGAAGCTGCTTGATCTGGCCGGCGTGCAAGAGGCACCGGCAGGGGACTGGGAGCTGCGCGAGCGCACTGCGTCTCTTCGCGCCGTGCGGCAACTACGGTTTTCAGGACCGTTGTCAGAACCAGTGGCAATTACGCTAATCCTGGCGGTAGAAGGCTTCCCTCGGGTTGAGATCCCCAGGTCTCGAGATTGGCTTCAACGTCTCCTACTGGCTTCGGAGGAGCTTTCCCAGCGGTTTGCCAAGCGTCCTCGACGGCTTTGGGATGCTACGGCTTTGGCCGGCTATCTTGCCAGCAGCGTCAGCCGTAGGCGGGTGGTCTGGGCCATCTCTAGCACGGTTGGCGAAGATGCCTCCAGGTTTGCAAGTGCGTCGGTTCGCCGGTACTTGATGGAGCTTAACGTTCCCTTGGTGCACTGGATCATCGCGACTAAAAGTAGCGAAGATGTTGCGGTTACCAAAATATGGAGTCAAGACGATCTTGCTCCCGCATTTGCGGCCCTGGACCGCGTTCTCGGGAATCAGGTTGTCCTTTGGCTGACCAGGGATCCTCTGGCTGAGCCGGTTCCTGAGCTTCCAGCTGGGTATCGTCGGGCTGGGGATTATCGGTATGCTGGGAGCTCGAAACCCCGGCCGGAAGCTGATCAGGCATCTGGGGGAGAGGTACCCAAACCCTTAACTCGCCTGGGCTCACTCGGTCGGTCGCTAGCAGCGAATGCGAGAAAAGGGGAGATGCTTCGACTTCCAATCCCGCCTGGTTTTGCAAACAAAGTAACTAGCGGCGCTGACGAGGCTGTGTTTCAAGCCGAAGGGGCCGAGCCCGCACGCCTGCCGGTGGAAGCTGAGCCAGGTTCGGCGCCTGTGTTTGTTTTCATCCACCCTGCCTTTGTAACCGCCGAGTCTCTGCCCTATTGGAAACAGCAGGTGTCCGAATTAGCGTTTGCTTTGGCTCCCCATTCCCCGATCTTGCTGTTGCCGAGGCAGGTCGGCTTCGGATTGGAGCCGGTTCAGTTAGTTGGTCCCGAGGCTTTGAATACACACTGGTCGCAGTTAACGCGGGTTTTTGAGGCAATGCTAGGCCTAGCGGGGCGCCGGGCTGGTTACCTCGAGCCATTAACGAGGAACAATGCGCCGATGTATCGCCAAGCTAAAATGGCATTAGCGGCCTCGCGAGGTCAGGAAGAAAGAAGTACCTTGCTTGCAGCTTTAGCCTCATTGGTGGACTGGGCTGACAACCACCCAGGTCCTGCTTGGCTGCTCGTTTTCGTAGACGATCTTCCCATGGACCCCTGTGGTCTCGTAGCGACGCTGATGAGCCAAGTTACCGGCGAACCGCTACCTGCGGCACAAAACTGTGGCCTTTCCGAAGAGCTGCGCCAGCTTGCCGCCTTTTTGTCGTTCCGTGGCTATTCCGTCCTTGGCGTATGGCAGACGCTCAGGAAACCGGAGGCTAGGTTTCTCTTTGGCGCGGGGCTTGAGGGAAGCGTAAGTCCCACCACTACTACTACTGTTTCACTGGCGGGGGGCGACCAAGAATTCTTGAAGTTGCTTGCCTTATACACTGGCGGTTCTAGCGCTAAGGATCGTTTTCAGTGGCAATTTGAGGCCAATGGGAAGCACCTCTGGGCCCTTCTGCAAACCGAAAAGATCGGCGGACTTTCTGGGCAGGGTAGCAGGCTTTCCCTGGGTTCTATAAGCTGGGCAATACGCCGGGAGCGCCCAGAGTTTTGGGTCATTGGGCCGTTGCAAGCGTATGCAAGGGGCGGTACCGTTTCCGGTGATCTGCTGGACGACATTGCTGTAACAAGGAGGGAGCCACGCGACGGGTCCACGACCTTGGGCATCAGATTGCATCTCAGGCAGGGAAAAGAAGAACCGCCGCGTGGTCCTGTACGGCTTTCTGTTGGCACCTGGGCTCAGTCGGGTCCAGTGCGGTGGCAACAGAGGATGCTGGAAACGCCGCCTGATGAGTTCCTGATCTTCGAAACGAACGTTGCACCGGATGCTCTTTGGCTTGGCGTAGTTGTGGAGGATTTGGAAAGCGGCCGCTGGGGCGGGGCGTCAGTCCCTGTTGAGAGTCCGTAGGAGGCAGGCGTTTCTCTCGCGCGCTTTGTTGCTGTTTGGGGGAAACAAGGGCTACGTGCGCAGGACCTTCAGGATGAACCAGGTTGTAGGGCGCGAAGACCCACAATCTCCTAGCGCGGCCGGAGCGAGACTTTGTTAACCGGTCCCAAAAATGTTTTGGGAACCCCTTTGTTTGGAGCAAAAACCTAAAAGCTTCAGGTTCCCCAAGAGCCTTCGGTTGGGGTTATTAGGCGTCTAAGATGGCTGGCCCAGTTGGGTTTTCCTTCCCGAAGTGGAAGCAGAGGGTACCCTTGCCGGAGGTGATACGGATCTTGCTTTCTGAGGTGCAGGTGGCAGAGATGACGCTGACGCAGGTGAGGCTGGAAGTGGTGCGGTTTTCCGGGAGTCAAGAGCACGGATCGGCAATCCTGTTGCGAGGTGAAGGGATCGTCACGGTTGCCGGAAAAGAGGACAGGGTGTTGCTTTCGGCGGACAGCGCGAGCTCTTTTTCTGGCCAATGGCGCAAGGTTTCCCGCCGGGAGGTGATGCAGGTGCCGGTGAAGCTCACGGTGCAAGGGGAAACGCTTTCCGGCGCGCTCGTTGTGTGGGAGAGGGAAGGCCAGCGACAGGGTCGGTTTGTGATGGGGGACCGCGGTGATCAAGGATTGCTTGCAGCCCGAGACTTGGCTGCCGGTGAGCCAACGATGCCCGTTTCTGAGCTAGTGATAGATTATTTTGCCGACACTAACTTTTCGGAGTGGGTTGGCTCTTTCATCCGCCTCTGCAACGGCGCCACCTCCCGCGAGGGGATTCAGGATGGGTTTTCGAAAGCCGAAACGACAACTTCCTGTGATTTAAACAACCCCTGGACCCGCCAGGAATGCTGGCAGTACATCGGCTGGGACGAGAACGGGGACGGGACGCCGGAGCAGTTTGTTTGGTTTCAAGTTAATTGCCCACCACGATTTCCCTGGTAGTCTGCGGCCGTGGAAATCCTCTCTTTTCCCGTCGGTTTGCTCGTGGGTGTAATTCCCGTTTACGTCTCACTTGCACCAGAAGAATCCCCAGCCAGGCTGTTTCTTGACGGTCGCGAGGTCTGCGTGCTCTCCACAGCATCTCCCTCGTGCCAAATAGATCTGGGTGGGGACCTGGCGATGCACCGGCTTGAGCTCGTCGGTCCAGAGCGCGAGGGCGGCCCGGCGCGGGTTGAGCGGTGGATTAACCGTCCCGGACAGGAAGCGGAGCTTTTCTTACGAATTGACAAGCAGCCGAACGCGCTTCGTGTGAATGTGGGTTGGGCGCACCCCGAAAAGCTGTTACCTCGTGAGGTTAGGCTGCAGATTGGGGGGACAGAACGAGCGCTGAAGCCCGGTGAGCCCTTTGTCTGGCAACAGCCTCTTCGTGAACCATCGATCTTGGTGGCGGAGGCGCTTTTTCCTGACGGGCGGCGCGCGCAACGGAGCGTCGTCCTCCAAGCAGATTTTGCGGAAGAAGCTGAGAGCTCTTTGTCACCGATCGTAGTAGAGGTCGAGCCAGGCATAGAGGTGCCCACGGAATTGTTGGGATGCCGCGTGGTCGCGGTGGAGGAGGGGGATGCAGTGATCGGGGTTGTTGCTCACCCGGCCGCGGTGAGGGCGCTGGCCGACGAAATTCTGGCTGGTAGTTTCGCTGGCTCGCGGCGTAGCCAGCTCCTCGACTCCAGGATTCCATTTTTGCGCCAGGTCGTGGCGATAGGGGCGACGCCCCAGCTCCCACAAAGGGAAACGATCGCGAAGCCCAGCAGCGGAAAAGGCAAACGGGCAGCTGGCATCGTTACCCTCCCGGCAAATCTTCCTTTTGAGGGCCGCCATGAGCCACGGCGTTTCGCCGACGCTGTGGCTCTGGGAGCTTTTCGTGTGGGCTCTTGGCCCGGAAGGCGGGCTGTGGTCCTCATTTTGGACGGCCAATGCGTCAATGACCACTCGGTATTTAAAGCTGGCACCGTGACTCGCTACTTGGAGCAGCTTCATATTCCGCTGGTAATTTGGTCGGCCGGGGCGGTAAATTGTCCGCAGTGGCCGACCCCACGCGATGTTTCGAGCTCCTCCCGTTTCGATGCGGCGCTGGTCGAACTGGAGCACCTTTTACGCAGGCAACGCCTTCTTTGGCTTCAGGGGGAGCTTCCTTTCCCGATGACCCCTTCACCATGGCCTCGGGGTATTGGCCCCCCAAAAGGAACCAAATCCGCGGCTCGGGTACGAGATTAACGTTTTCATCCCAAGGCTTGGCTTTGAGATGCGCTACGCAAATCCGGGCAAGAAAGAACGCCTTTTGCCTGCAGATTTCTTGGAATCCTTTATGGTTCGCAGCGAGAACACCAATAATGTTCGGATAGCCATGGGGCATTCGGAAAAGCCAAGGCAGGGAACTTTTAACCAGCCAAAAGTGGTACGGATCTTGCTTTCTGAGGTGCAGGTGGCAGAGATGAAGCTGGCGCAGGTGAGGCTGGAAGTGGTGCGGTTTTCCGGGAGTCAAGAGCACGGACCGGCAATCCTTTTGCGAGGTGAAGGGAGCGTCACGGTTGCCGGCAAAGAGGACAGGGTGTTGCTGATAGCGGACAACTCAAGCTCGGTTTCTGGTCGATGGCGGAGGCTTAACCATTTCCTTAGGTTGAATTGCGCTTTGTGTGCTCAGGTTGGAGCTGGGTACAGGCATGGAGATCGTTAGCTTTCCGTGGGGCATTTTGGTTGGGACTGTGGTCCTGCAGATTTCCGCTGTCCGGGAGGACCTTCCGGGCCGATTGTGGCTCAACGGACAGCTGGCTTGCGAGCTAGTTTCGGTTCATTCGACTTGCGCCTTGGACCTCGGGGGCACACCACGAGTGCATGAGGTGGTCTTGGAGGACGCGCGGGGCCAGGTAAGGGAGCGGGTGTGGCTGAATCGCGGTCCCTGGCGTCCGCGGGTTTCATTGAAGCGTGAACCTTGCGATCCGTCTTATCTCTGCTTTCGCGTCAGCGGCGGGCATCCGGAAAAAAAGCCGATAGCCGCCATTCAAGTTGGGGTGGGAGAGCAACGCTGGAATTTCGGCCCAAATCAGGTGGCGAAGATTCGCGCCCCAGCTGAGGGCTCTGTGCTTCTGGTTCGCTTGGAATTCGTCGATGGCAGCGTCACCGAATATGCCGCGACGGTCGGGCCCACCTTGTTTTCGGAGGTTGCTGAAACCACCGCGGGTTTTGTGGTGGTGGAAAAGCCGTCTGGATCACTTCCGGCTTCACTTTGTGGCCAAACCGTCTTGGGTGAGGAAACGTCTGCCCCTCCGGCTCTGGTTTTCGTTTTGGAACCTGGGGCCCTACGACGGGTGCGTTTTTGGGCCCAGCAGGCTCAGTTCCAACCCCGGGGCCTCAAGGAGATGAGTTGGTTTCAGCCTGCCGATGCCAGGGCTTGGGAAACGGCTCAAAAGGCCTTGGAAGGAGCAGAACGGGTACTGTTTTGGGTGCTTTTGGCAGTTTGCCGCAAGTGGTTTCACCCCAAGCCTCTCCAGGTTTTTCGCGGAAAGCTGGGACGCTGAACTGGCTGCTTTCGGCCAGCCAGGCAGCCGACGCTGGGGCCGCCCAGCGACGGCGGACAGCGGATGCCGTGGCCGTGGCGGCTTTTCATCTTGCCACACACCCGGGTCCCCGGGCGGTGATTTTGGCTCGCGGGGACGAGGCCGAGGACGAGAGCGTCTTTCTGCCTTCCGAGGTTCGCGAGTACTTGCGGGAGCTCATGGTTCCCCTGGTGGTTTGGGACTCCAGGAAATATTCCGGGGACCAGTGGCCCACGGGGCAAACGGTGCGCTCGGTGGGGGACCTCGCTGCTGCGGCCCAGGAGCTCGCTGGTCTCTTGCGACGGCAAACCGTGGTTTGGCTGCAAGGGGCGTGGCCAGCGCGACGGTGTCAAGAGGGCTGGCCTCTGGGCTGGGGGCTGGTGGGCGGGGCGCCGGGTGGGTCCGAGCCGTTGCAAACCACGGGACTTTCGTCCAGCGCTGCCCCTCAAAAGGCAGAAACGGGCGGAGAAACCAGACCCCGGGCCCCGGTTTTTTGGGTGGGGCTAGCTCCTGGCGCCTTGCCGGTGAGGCCGAACGAATGGGTTGTTCGAGTGGGAGGCGCGGTTCGAAAGGTCCAACGCACCTGGAGCCCTCAGGAAAACGGGGGCGGCAGATGGCCGTGTTTTGCTTTGAACAGCCGGTTCCTGGGCGAAGCGGCCTCGGGTGCGGTCAAGAAGCTCTTGCTGGACCATTTGAAGGCTGCTGGCGCCATCTGTGTGGTGGACCTGGAAAAGGACCCGCTGCATGTCTGGCGCACAACGAGTGCTTCAGAGCTTAAAGAGTGGTTTCGGACCTGGGAGCGCGGTCTTCCTCGCCAAAACCCAAGCCAGCGCCTACGGAAGGAATTTGAGGAGAGGCAAGAGCTCGCTTCGCGAAGAAGGGGGGCTGCTAGCGAAGTAGGGCATTCGTCGGATTTCCTCGGTCAAGAGCTGAACCTGGTCCGCAGGAACCTGGGAAGTTTGCTCCTGGCTTGCGAGACCTTGCCTCCCCCGGCGGTTTTGGTGGTGGTTTCCGAGGCTTTGGATCTCCAGCCCGAGCGTTTTTACTCCCGGCATGAGCGAGGGGCGGGGTCAAGTCAGGTTCCCCTTTTAGGTGAGCTCGCTGCGGGTGTGGGCGAAAGCCTCGCCGCCCGGGGGTGCTTGGTATTTGCTGCGGTGGTAGGTCAAAAGACCGGGCCCGGCAACGTTGCCAGGTGGGCACCGCTTCATTACGACCCCCAGGTTCTTCCACCCGAGGACGCGGGTACGGCATCCGTTGAAGAGCTTTCCGGCTGGCAAGCCGTGGTGACAGCCACCGGCGGCAAGGCCCAAGCGCTGGCTGAGTTCCGATGGCCGGCCGAAAGCCTCCGTTTCTGGGCCGTTGCGCTGGAGGCTCAAGAGGGTGAGAGCGTTGGTGGCTCTTTGGAGGTGCAGGGGACAGCCGATGGCACGAGATTCTGGTATCCCCGGCGCATAGACGCGAAAACCCATCCGCTGGTGGGTGAGGAACTCGCTTGGCGAGCGTTGCGGAACAAGGAAAAAGGCTCATTGCCAGTGGTCGCTACGCTCGTTGATCCGGTGGTTTTCGACGATGGTTCAGGGTTGGGTTTGTTGCGAGTGACGCTGCAAAGCTTCAACCTGGGGCTTTTAAACCCAGGAGAGGTTGGGCGGCTCACGGTCTGTGTGGCTTGTCCGGGAACGCTGCCGGCCTTTTCTGCAATCTCGGTGGAAGCCCCGAGGGATAAGTGGGTGTTGGAGCACGAAATCCGTTGGCCATCAAAGGGCTGCCAAGCGGGGGTTGCGGTGGAAATGTGGCCTTTGGGTGCTTGGGGAGCGGCTCTGGTGGAGCTTGGGACATCGGGCGCTTCGTAGGGCGGGAGGGATGGTTGCGGGCGAAAGGCGTTGAAGGCAAGGGGCGTGTTCACAGGAAAGGTTTCAAAACGAACGGGCTCCACTGGCGGGTGACGGGCAGCGAGAGGTTTGTGCTGGCAGGTGCGCTTGCAAAGTGGCGCCGCGCCATTGCCGGGGTGGTCCCGTTGGAGCCTGCGTGCGGTGAGATGCTGGAGGCCCGGCTTGGCAGCGGCCGGGACGTTGAACCGAAAGACATTAAGGAGGTCCGCATGAAACGAGCTTGGTGGGTGTTGGTTCTGTCGTTGTTGACCGTTCCGGTGCTTTCACAGGAGCCCTTTCATGAGCAGGTGGCGGTGACGGCGGTGAGCACCGTGATTCGCTGGGAAAACCGCACCGCAGGTGGCCCGCCGCGCCCGGAGCAACTTGAGGTTTTGTTCAAAGGGCAGGCGGTCCCGGTATTGGCGGTGGAGCCAATTCTGCCGCAATTGCCGACCCCCGTTGGGGTTTCCTCCGAGCCAGCTTCGGCGCCTGTTCCTCCAACCACAGCCCTGCCGGCGCAAGAAAGGCGAGGTGTGCTTGTGCTGCTTGTTCGTGATCTTTGTTCCCCTCGCAACCGGGACGCTTCGGTGGCGAAACTCCGGGCTTACGCCGAGGAGCTCACGCGCGTAGGCCCCGTGCTGGTTGCGGCCTCGCCGGGTTCCGATGAAGGGGCGAAGCTGTGCGAGGATAGCGAGTGTTTGCGAAAGGAACTCAATGATCTGAGCAGGATTTTCGTGGTAAATTGGCAAATTAAGCTGCGCAAGGAGGCTCAATCCTTTTCCAGTGTCGGCTTTGACTCCCAGCTCGTAAGTATGCTTTCCGGAGGGGAAGAAATTGCGAGAGTCCGCGGCGCGCTTAAGGCTCTGCGGAACTCGCTTCTGCAGTATAGCGGAGGAAAGCGTTTGGTGCTTCTCGTTTGGGATGGATTCGATCTAAACCTTCAGGGCCCTTATGGCTCTCTTGGCCAGTCCAAGCAATCTTCGGGAAGGGACCAAACAAAAACGGAAGGCCCTACTTCCGTGGGTCTTCTTGATGCGAATTTCCTTGCGGAGGTTCAAGAGTTAGCGGCCGTAACGGCGAACTTGGGTGTTCCCGTTGTTTCGCTCAACCCCGGCTACATGGAGGCGTACTCGCCGGTGTGGTCGGCGCAGTTTCGGCGGCCGGCGGTTTCCCCCGAGGTCTTTGGGCGGGGGAGTGTGGCGGTGGGCGAGCTGCTGGTGGTGGCGGCGCATGAGCCCATGCAGTACTTGGCGGACGAGACCGGGGGTGCAGTGATTCCGCCGCGGGAAAGCTTAGGGGAAGGGCTCAAGCGCTTGGAGAACACCTACCTTTTGTGGTTTCAGGTGCCCATGGCGCCGGATGGCAGAACTTATGACCTGGAGGTTCGGGTCAAAGAACCTGGCCTCAAGGTATGGGGGCCGAAGCGAATCACGTTGGGAAGTCCCGGTGGTCAGGCGGTCGCCCGGGCGAGGGAAGCGGTGATGAGGGGGTCCTTGGCCGAAGGGGAGTTGGCACCAAAGGTAAGTTTGGAGGTGCAGAAGGTGGAGGGGAAGAGCCGGCTGGGGAGGTTGGAGGTACGAACCGACCTGGGGGCGGTGCGGCAGGTTCTTGAGAAGGTGAGCCGTGCCCGCCTGCGTGTGACGGTGGCGGTGCACCTGAGGAAGGGCGAGCCCTTTGTGCATCAGGAGGAGTTTGAGCAGGCGGTGGGTGAGGAGTCCGAGGGTACGGTGTGGACCTACGAGGCGCCCATAAAGCTCCCCAAGGAAGCGGAGCGGCTGGCGGTGGTCATTGAGGAGCTGCGAACCGGGACCTGGGGTGCAGCGGTGGTGGATTTGGGGGCGGAAGGCGCTCCCTAGGGGCCTTCGCTCATTTGAGAACGAAAATTTTCCGTTGAGAGGGGCCTAGAAGACTGGGCGCTGGGCGTTTTGATATTTTGATTTGGCGGCATGGGTTTTGAAAGGCGCGGGCTTCGCAGCGTGGGTTTTGAAATGTCGCAAGGGACGCGAAGAATTCCCGGGGCTGCCAATCGTCGGGGCGGTGAAGTGGCCGAAAGCCTGGGGCACGGGGGAGATGAAGGTCATTTCCGGCGGGCAAACCGGGGTGGATCGGGCAGCGCTGGATGCGGCGCAGGCGCTGGGAATTCCTTGTGGAGGCTTTTGCCCGCGGGGAAGGCGGGCGGAAGACGGGAGGATCCCCGAGCGCTATCCCCTGGTGGAGCTGGCAAGCTCAGCCTACGCCGCCCGGACCCGGGCCAACGTGGAAGCCGCCGATGCCACCCTGGTGCTGGTCCAGGGTGAACCCGCCGGTGGCACCAGGCTCACCATCCAGTGGTGCCAAAGGCTCAACAAGCCGCACCTCGTCCTGTCCCCTTTGGAAGTTCAGGCGCTCCAAAAGGCCCGGGATTGGTTTGCGGCCGTGAGGCCTGACGTGCTGAACGTAGCGGGTCCCCGGGAAAGCCAATGGCCGGGCGGGTATCAGGTGGCTTTTGACTTCCTGGTCAGGCTTTTTCAATCCCTTCGAGACTCCTGCCCGGAACCTAAACGGGAAACACGGGAGGACGAAGGCCCATAAAGCTCGGCGGCTGCGGGCAGATTCCAGGGTGGGACCCATTGAAAACCAACCAGAACAGGGCCGTCTTGCTTTCTCCATGCTCGGAGTGGGTTATGCTCCCGGCGTGCGGGGTCATGGCCTGCCCAGGGTTGTTGCCTTTCACAAGCCCCGAGGGGTGGTGGTATCGCGGGTGAGCGAAAGAGGGGCGCCCACGCTTTTCATGCTGCTCCCGGCGGAGTTCCGTGGGTTTTACGCGGTGGGCCGTCTGGACAAGGATTCGGAAGGCCTGATCCTCCTGTGCAACGACTCCCGGGTTGCCCAGCGGCTCATGGATCCGGGGGTTTTGCCCAAAACCTACCTGGTGACGGTGCGGGGCTTGCCCAGCGAAGCTGCACTGGACCGCTTGCGCGCCGGTGGAATGGAGTTGGATGGGCGAAAGACCCGGCCAGCGGAAGTGCGCAGGCTGGGCAAGGCTCCGCGGGGCGGCACTCGCTTGGAGGTGGTGCTCCACGAAGGCATCAATCGGCAAATCCGCCGTCTGTTCCACGCTTTGGGACACCGGGTGCGCCAGCTGAAGCGGGTGGCGGTGGGTCCGGTGAGCTTGGGTGACCTGCAACCTGGCGAGCTTCGGGAGCTGAGCCGGGAAGAAGTGCTGCAGCTTCTCAAGGAGGCCGGGCTTCTGGAAAAGCGCGGAAAGCTGGGAGGGCAAGAGGTGTGATCTTGCTTCCCATAAGCGAGCCATCAGACCCTCCAGCGCCCGTGATGGCTCTTCGTAATGCCATTAAGAAAAGGCCCGCTCTTGCGGGCCCGTCGACGCTCTTGATATTGCTGGAGCCAACGGTCGGACTCGAACCGACGACCTGCTGATTACGAATCAGCTGCTCTACCGGCTGAGCTACGTTGGCCCGCCGGGCGAATTTTAGCAAAAAAGCTCACCCCCCGCGGAGGGGGGGTGGGCCAAGGGGGGTGCGGGCAGGCAGCCCGCGGGGGTACTGCCACTAGTAGTTGACCGTGTAAGTCTTGCTGCCGTGGCAGGTGGGGTAACAGGTGCCACCGTTAGAACTATGGGTGTAGTTGGTAAGGCCCGGGCTGCGGCCGGTGACGATGAGGTGCGGGCGGGTTGTGGACCCATGGGTTTCGTGGCAGGCGCTGCAGGGATACCGCCTGTTCCCTACGTGGAAGGTGTGGCCCTTGGTAAATGTTGGGGGATTGAACCGGCTGTAGCCCTTGACGGTTGTGGTGGCGCCGTCGTTGGCGTAGGTGTCGTACCGGTGGCACAGGAAACACAGGTCGTTGGAGCTCATGGTGCGCTGAGCCGACGAAGGGCTAAATGGCCGCTTGAGGATGTACTGGTTTGCCGAACCGTGCACGCCACGAACGGTCCCATCGCTGCCGTGGCAACTGGAACAGTAGGTAAGGCTGGAGCTTGACCAGCCGTTGACGAAGGCGTTGGCGTTAATCCCGGTGTTTTTTCCCACAGCTTCCACCGGGTGGTACGAGGGGTTGTTGGGGTTTAGCTTAAGCGCCAGGTTGGTTTGCCCCGAAGGCTGGCTGGTCCAGCTGGAGTGGCACTTGAAGCACACCTGGTACTCGTACTGGGCCGAGGTGAGGAACGTGTAGGTGGGAGTGGTGCCGGCGGCGCCGTTGGTGACCGCCACCCCAGACGCGCCTTTGAGCAGCGCCGAGATGGTGGGAGGCGCAGAACCGGAGCTGGGGCCTTCAGCCTGGTGAGGGTTGTGGCAGTCAGTGCATTCCGCGTGGCGGTTGCTGGTTCCGAAAGCCGAGGAAGCGCTTTCGTTGGGCTGATGGCGGCCCGAGTAGCTGGTGGCCGGGTGTTTGTAGGTCTTCAGGAAGTCACCACGCACGTTGACAGCCACCGGAGCCCCATCGTGGCAGGTAAAGCAGAGGTTTTCTTCAGCGTCGGCCAAAAGCCAGTTGTAGTCCGTACTGGGCGAGGCGTTGTTGGGCCAGCCGTGAACCGCGTGGCACTGGGTGCAGGCGCCCCGCTGGCTGGCATCGGGCCGGGCAGGCAGGGTGCTGCCGTACTGGCCTCCGGGCCATAGAACCCCGTTAGTGGTGGAGGCGTGAATCGGGTTGCTGCCGCTGGGGCTTTTCACGTGGCAGTCCTGGCACAGCGCCTTATGCGAGGTCAGCCGCAAGACTGCACCGTCGTTGGCGGGCGCGTAGTGCACCCTGTGGCAGGTAAGGCACCGCACCTTGCCGGTGGTCTTGTCCAAGGGAAGCTGCGTGGGTTGCTTGAAGCTACTGGTTGTGGGGACAGACACCGCCACCGGATGGGAGCCCTGGGAGGAAAGGGTTACGGTCCGGGCCGCGTGGCAGTCCTCGCAGATTTGCGCCACGTTGTTGGCGGTGCGCTGGTAGTGCCGGCCATTGCCGGTGCCGGAACCGGCATAAGCGGGGGCCTGGGGATCGAAAGGTTCGGCGGCTTGGCTGTGCTGATCGTGGCAGGCGGAACAGGTAAGCCGCCCGTTTTCCAGCCGCTGGAGTACCGAAGTGAGGGTAGGGTTGCGGAGGTCAGGGCGAACGTAAAGGTAAAACACGTCCCCGGCCACAAAGGCGGGAGAGGTGGTGCCAGGTTTGAAGGTGACCGTAATGCCTTCGTCCAAGGCCACGTTGGTGCCGGTGAGCAGGTTGCTGCCGCTGCCCCCCGGTGGGCTGGTGGCGCTCCAGGAAAACCGCGCCACCCCCACATCCCCGCTCTGGGTGATGGAAATGGTGTAGGTCTTCGGGTAGCGGCCGGTGTAGGTGCCTCCGGAAACCACCGTGCCCGTGGAGGTGTTGGTGGTCCCAGGTTTCACGTGCCCCACTGCCGAGGAATCCCAACGGTGAGAGGTGCCGCTGGGCGTTTGTCCAGAGCGCAGGCCGGGCCAGGGGAACGCTTGGTCCGTGAGGTAAAAGGGGTGGCTGTTGGCGAGGCCGCCAATGACGTGGCAGCTCAAGCACAAGTTGGCGTTTCCGGAGGTGGAAGTGAGGGTGCCCCCGGGCGCGGTGTGGGGGGTGTGGCAGTCGGTGCAGGTGAGGCCAGCGGTGGGCCAATCGTGGGGCGGGTCCGCCGCCCAGGCCAGGAAAGGAACCAAGAAAACCAACCACGATGCGCGCTTCATTGCTTACCTCCCGGGCCTTGCTTGAGGATGACCATGCCCTCCACCGGGACCCCGTCGCGGAACTCCAGGCTCACGGGAATTCGCAGTTCGCTACCCACAACGTCCTGGGGCTTGGGGGCGAACTGCACCAGAACCCGCAGGGTCCACAGGCCTTGCGCGTTAGCTTCGAGCTTGCTGTTGAGAACGATGGGTGCGGTGCCGCTGAGGCGAAGGGTTGCCGGGTCCAGATCCCGGGCGTCGCGCTCCAGCGGCGTGATGGCGAGCCACACCGTCAAAAGCCGGCGGCTTACTGGCACGGTGTCTGGATCGGCGCTCACCTGAGCCGCCACCACATGGGGGTCCTGGAAGCTGTCCAACCCAAAGACCTCAACTTTGCCGGTGTTTGGGGAAGCCACGAAGAGCCGGTTTAAGGGGTCTAGGGCGAGACCCACGGGGGTGAAGAGCTGGCCGGGACCCTCGCCAAAGGTTCCCACGGTGGAAAGCGTGGGGCCCGCAGGATCAAAGACCCGCACCAGGTCTTGGAAGCTGTCCACGAGGAAAACCCGGTCTAAGGTGTCGGCCACAAGGCCGTTGGCTCGCACCAAGAGGCGGCTGGTGCCCATGCCGCCGGCGCGGCCAAAGCAACGGAGGAAGTTGCCGTCGAAGTCAAAAACTTGCACGCGCGCGTTGCCCTGGTCTACCACCAAAAGCTCGTTACGGGTGTTGACCGCCAGGCCGGCGGGAAAGAAAAAGCGCCCGGCGGTGGTTCCAGGGCCGCCAATGGTTTTGATCCAGCCGCCGGTGGGGCTGTACACCTTCACCGCGTGCTCGCCGCCATCGGCTACGAACACCAGCTTGGCCTGGGGAGCCACGGAGATGGCGGTAGGCAGGGCAAACTCACCCTCTCCTCGCCCTAAGTAGCTCACCGGGCGAATGCCCGCGAGGTCGAAAATCCTTACGGCACCGGGCTCGGTCTCGGCCACGAAAACTCGCCCTTCGTCATCGGCCGCTACCGCCACGGGTTGTTGCAGCCCGGTCCAACGGGTTTCCAGCCGTCCGTAACGGTCCCGCACCTCCACCACCCCGGCTTTCGCATCGGCAACGAACAGCCGCCCGCTGGCATCGGTGGCCAGGGCTTGGGGTGTGGCGGTGACGGCTAGAAAACGAAGGTAGGTCACCTGGGGGGCAGGGACCGTGGGCGTTCCCCGGGAACTGCAGGTTTGTGCCAGCCCGGGCGTGGGGAAAAGCCCAACCATCGCAACTTGCGATGCAAGCGTGGCGACGGCAATTGCTTCCGTGAGGCCAAGCTTTTTGATGCGCCAAAAAATAGTCTTGGCGCGCATAGAACGCCTCCTTACTTGATGTGACACGTCAAACATAGGGCGCTACCCTGGTTTGACTTGCGCATAAACGGGGGGATTCCCGGATCGTGAACCTGATGGCAGGTGGGGCACTCCACCCGCCCTGAGTACAGCTTCACGTCGCTCCACCCGTTGCTGAGGTCCGGTGGGAGGTTGAACTTGGGGTCCTGGGCGGCGGTGGGGTAGACGATGGCGATGGGGTGGTCGTCCCTGAGGTCGGTGCCTTGCCAAAAAGCCGGTGGGTCGCCGTAGTACTCGGGATGGCAGCGCTGACAGTTAGGCCATGACGTGGTGTCGGGGATGCCTCCGGGCCCTGGGGCATTGATGAGGTCGTGTTTGTCGGAAACGTTGTAGCCACGGATGACCTCCCAGCCTACCGTTCCGTCGTGGCAACCCAAGCACAGCATGGAAACGGTGGTTTGGGGGTTTCCGGGTGTGGTGTTCATGGTGGGGCTGGAGTAGGGTTGAAAAACCTTGTCCAAATCCACCGAACGGTTCCACAGGGGAGCCTGAATGGGAAGTGAGGGGTTGGCAAAGTGAGGCGTGTGACAAAAGGCGCACACCTGGGTGGAGTAGGGGTCCCAGTTTGTGGAAAGGTCATGTTTGGAGCCTACGATGCTGGCACTCCAGGGGGGATAGGTCACCATGGGATCCAAGAGGAAGAGGAACAACGCGAGGAGGGTCATCGCTTGATTTTTCGACATGCGCATAGCCAGCACCCCCTTTGGGGCGCAAGCAAACCCCGTGCCTTGCTACGCCAGGGTGTCGGTGCTTCAGCGGGGCCGGAGATGGGGATTAATCCCCAACCCCGGTGGGGAAGGTGGGGAGAATTTCCCAGGTGAATGGCCCAGGGTCCCTGGCGGTGGGGGCGGATTGCCGGGTCCGTAGCTTAAGGGATCGTGGTTTTTCCCGTGGCAGGTGAGGAAGCAGCTGCCCTGCCCGGGGCCGGTGGAAAGGAACTGCAGGCGACCGGAAGCGGCCGGGGCCACACCGGCCAAGGTAGTTTCCTCGCCAAAGCGAATTAACGCCCGGTTGTTAGGGGAGCCGTGGCCGTTGTGACAGGTGGCGCAGGAAGCGCGCTCGTCCACCACGTGCTTTTGATGGTAGGGAAAGGGCGATTGGGGCGAAAGCACCTTTTCCCGCTGGTGGCAGCGGTAGCACAGGGCGTAGGCTTCGGGGCTTTCCCCCTGACCGTCGGTAGTGGTGTAGGGAGCGCGCAGCAAAAACCGGGTGGAAGACCCGTGGGGCCCTTTGGGGCCTTGAGGGGCGTCACTTCCGTGGCAATCCGTGCAGTTGATTTCCTTCCCCGAAAGGCCGGGGCGGAGCGAAGGCGAGCGGTTGCTGCTGGGCCGGTGAACCGGGTGAAAGGACTGGCTGGGGTAGTCGAAGTAGCGGGAAATATCGGCGAGGCTTTGGGTGAGGGCCCCTTGGAAACCGTGGCAGCTCTCGCAAAGCTCAAACTCAAACTTCCGGGGGTTTTGGGGGGAAAGCTTCTTGCCACCGGAAGGATTGACCGTTGCCCCGCGGTGGGGCGCGTGACAGGAGGTACAGGTCACCCCCTGGCGGCTGGAGGTGGCCAGGGGGTCCATCGGGTGCTGGTAGGGCAAAAGCAAGGCCCGGGAAATATCCGCCGGATTGGCAGTTGGCTTCAAAAGCCCACGTCGGATCGCCTCCTGCCGCGCTCCCTGTCCACCGTGACAGGTGAGGCAAAGCTCCTGCTGCGGTACCCGGAGCATGGGCGAGTTGCTCTGGCCATGGCCCTGGTGGCAGGTGAGGCAGCCGGCCGGCAGCTGGGAGCGGTCCACGTGCCCGGCCCCCGGCGCCGCCAAAGCCGGCCAGGAGGCGAACCAGAGCGCGGCGATTACCGCAGCTCGTGGCATGCCAGGCACACCTCATCCACGGTGGGTCGCACCCAAAAGTGGGGAACCACACCGGGTTGGTAGTAAGGATCGGCGTGGGGGTCGTGGCAGGTGGTGCATTGGAGCTTCCCGTCCTTGTCCAAGCGCACGGTGGGATCGGCGGCAATCACCGCCTGGGCCTTCACGCCCATATCCCGCTCGTCGTCAGGATCGAGTGAGCTTTCGGGCAAAGGAATCGAAACCGGGTGGCTTCCGGAGAGGTCTCCCTTTTCCCGCAAACCTCCAACCGAGAAAGCCTTCAAGGTCTTGGCCGCCGGGGAAAAGCCCTGGGCCACGCTGCCGTCGTGGCAGGAAAGGCACAAGCGGGAGGCCCCGTCCGGTTGCGGGGCCGGGGCCTTGCCGCGTCCTGCGGAAACCTCCGGAACCCGGAATTGCCCCTGGGGCACCGGCCGCCCCCACAGGGGTGCGGACACGGTGGCGGAGTGGGGGACATGGCAGAACTTGCACACCTCCTTTTCGCCCAGGACCTTCACTTCGCCGGGTCCAAAGGCCGAGAGGTTATGCACGGTATGCACCACGCTGGTGCCTTGCGCCCAGCAACCCGAAGCCAGAAGCAGGAAGCAGGTGGCAAGCTTCACGGTCCCTCCTGGGCCTTTACGCGAAACACCACGATGCGCCGAGCCAGCGCATCGGCCACCGCAATTTCTCGCCCGCGGGCAGCGATGCCGGCGGGCATGGAAAACAGGGGCTGGGAAGCCGTTTCTCCCCCCAAACAGGTTAACAGGTGACCCGCGGGCGAAAACACGCTTACCTGGTTCAACACGCCATCGCTCACCCAAAGCTGACCTTCCCCATCTACCGCCAAACCCTTGGCGCGGGGGGTGCTGCCGGGGCTGTCCCCGAGCCCGCCAACAACTGCCGTCACCTCCCCGGAGTTGATGTCAAACGCCTGAATGCGGAAGTTCAAGGTGTCCGCCACCCAGAGGGTGGTGCCGGAGGCGGCTAAAGCGGTGGGGAAGTTGAGCTCGCCTTGGCCGACTCCGCGCTGGCCCAAGGTGGGCCGGGGGCAAACAGGGCCCAGGCAGCGCAGCTGATGGGCTGTGGTTTCGGCCACCCAAAGCCCGCCCCCCACCCAGGCCAAACCGGTGGGGCGCTGTAAGCCTTCGGCCAAAACCGATTGAGGACGCAAAGCTTCGTCCAAAAGCACCACCTTGCCGGCCGGGGGGTCGCTCACCGCAACGCCGCTTGGGATGGCGGCCGCAAAGAGAGGCTCGGCAAACACACCTTCCGGCGAGCGCAGCAGTGAACCTGCAGCAAACCGCAAAACCCTCCGTGCCCCGGAATCCACCACCAGCAAATCTTCGCCCAGCCAGGCTACACCGTAGGGGCGCACGAAAAGCGCCTCAGCCCCCGAGCCCACCATGCGGCGCAGCCACGGCATGGGGATGTCGGCGGTGGTTTGCATGACCGAAACCAGCTCCACCCTGGGCGAAGGGCTGGACCAAATGAGCTTGGGAACCGCAGTTGGGGTGGTGCCGCAGCTGGCGGCCGCCCACGCTGCAGCCAGGGCCAGGGCCTTCCTCACCGGATCACCCCCCGGCGAACCGGAGCGGTGATGATGGGCAACCACCCGCCCATGCTCCGGGAAACCGTCCAGGTTAAGCCCCGATCCTCGCGCGGCGCGCCAAGGTTCCAGCGGTCCTCAAGCCAGTACAGCCGCAGTTGCAGTTGGTACGCGCCCAGATACCCCGTCATCGCCACTTCCTGCCGCTTGGAGTCTAACCAAGGCTCGCCGGGAAGGCGACGGCGGTCTTGCCGGTGGCTCAGGGTGAGCCCCAGGAAATGGAAAGGGCGCAGCGACAAAACCCCGGAAAAGTAGGCGAGTTCTTGTTTACGCACCGCGAAGTACTGGCTTTGGCCCACGTTGATGGCCAGGTTCCCCACAGGGAAGCCCGCCTGCAGGGTGTGGGTAAGGGTTTTGCTTTCCAGTCGAGGGAGGTTCCAAGTGGGGGTGGTTTCCCGCTGCCACCAGTCGGAAAAGGCGGAAAGCTGCACAGCACCCAAGTTTCGGCGGAGGGTGAGCCGCGCCCGTCGGTTGTCCTCAGTACCCAAAGCCAAAAGCGCCTGGGGTTCCGGTTGTGGACCCACGTCTTCGGCCGCTTGCCGCAGCTTGTTCTTGGCGTAAGCAAGCTCCAGCTCCCCTTGCAGGACCTGGGGCGATCCCGAACGCAGGGTAAGCCCGGCGGAGGTGCTGGCGTAGGAGCTGGTGGCGCGTTGGTCGGGGCCTTCTTGGGTGAGGCGTCCCAGAGCGGTAGCTGCCGAAAGGGCAAGCTGCCCCAGCTTCCCCTGCCTTTGGTAACTGGCGGTCAACCCCAAGCGGGGCGCCTGGGTGGAGTAATCCCCGGCTTGCTGACGAGCGGCACCCACGTCAACGCCCAGGTCAAAGCCGCCCGTAAAGCTCCTTTGTGCCCTTAAGGACAGGTCATGGGTCACCGACGCTTCGCTCCCCTCGCTTTGGGCAAAACCTCCGGCGTAAAAGGCCGACAAAACCCAGGACGACGGGGTTTGATGGGTGAGGTTTTGGCGAAGCGAGCTTTGAACGTACGAGCTTCCACCGCGGCCAAACTCCCGTTGCAGACCGGAAAGGGAAAGGTCCCAGCGGGTGGTGGGCGTAAAGTTCCCGTGGGAATCCCAGGTAGCCGTAACGTCCCGGTACCTCAAACCCAGCACACCGTAGCTGCGGTCCTGGTGGTCCAAGCGCAGATGGTGCTGCAGGCGTTGGCCGCTGCCGCTCCAATCGAAAAACGCCCGCTTTTCGTCTTGGGTCTTGCTTCCTTCCAAAAAGCGGATGGTGGATGCGTCAAAGCCCAAGAGGGCACCGGCCAGGAGTCCGTGGCGAAAGCGCAAGCGCCCGCCCCAGCTGGTGGTTTGCTCGGGTGTGCCGGCAAAGGTAAAGGCGGGCAAATCCGCCAAACCCTGGTAGTCAAACCGCGAGCGGGAGGCAAACAGCTCGAGGGGATAGGCGCTTTCCGGAAGCAAACCCAAGCGCAGGGAAAAGCCCGTGCGGTTGTTGTCCACCGCCATGCCCTTGGGGTAGCGGGAAAAGACCAGGTCTAGCCCCAGGTTGAAGCGGGCAATGGCTGGGTGGACCAAAAAACCGTTAAGGTTGAAGGCCAAACCCAGGACCTGCTCCTGGTACTGGGAAAGGACCTGGCCCTGGGAGGTGTTCTCGTAGCTCCGACCCCCGGCGCGCACGTTGGCCTGCCAGCTCCACTGGCCGAACTGCTGGGCCAAAGCCGGAGCAGCGAACAAGAAGCAAATTAGGAAAAGCTTAAGGTGCCGCATGGGCCAAGCTGGAATCCAGGATCACCACGGCGTGACGGCTCTTCACTTCGGCAAAGAAGCGCTTTTCCGCTTCAAGCCTCTTCTTTTCCCCAAGCTCCCGCTGAATGAGGGGCCGCGCTTCATCAAGCGTCATGGGCCGGGCAAGCCGCCGCTCCAGCACCCTGACCACGTGAAACCCTTCGGAGGAGCGCACAGGTCCTAGAAGCTGTCCCACCCGGGCGGTCCACACTGCGGTTTCCAGCGGTTCCACCAGGCGCCCGCGGTGCACCCAGCCCAAATCCCCGCCCTTGACCCGGTAAGGGTCATCGGAAAGCTGGGAAGCCAAGGTGGCGAAATCTTCCCCCCGTTGCAGGCGGGCAACGAGGTCCTTTGCTTCTTGCTCGCGTTTTTCCCAGGTCTTGGCGTCGGCGGTAGCGGAAACCTTGAGGAGAATATGCTGGACGCGCAACGCTTCGGGCCACTGGAAACGCTCTGGGTTAGCTTTGAAAAAGGCCGCGATTTCCTCCTCACTGACAGCCGACGGGTTAAGGATGAAGCGCTGATAGGCTTTTTCGGCGAGGAGGGTTTCCGCCAGGATCCGCTCGTGGTCTTTTCTGGTCCAGCCCCGGGCTTTTAAGGATTTTTGATACTCCTCCGGGCCCAGCTGCTTTTCCATGGCCGCCACCTGCAGCCGAGCTTCGGCAAGCGGCAAGGCGAGACCCCGGTCTTTGGCTCCCGCCACCAGAAGCTGCCGGCGGATGAGGACAGAAAGCTCTTTCACCCGCAGCTCCTGCAGTTTCTCCTCGCTCACCCGGGTGTGTTGGTACTGGCCCTGAAGCACCCGGGCCACGTTTTCGTCCAAAATCTCCCGGGAAATGGTCACATCCCCCACCCGGGCCACCGGTGTTTGCGCGCCCAGCGTTGCTACTGTTCCCAGAAGCGTGAGCAGTGCCAGATGTTTCATGGTCCCCCCAGCACACCGAGCGGCGGGAAAACCCGCCGCCCGGTGGACATGCTACGCCTTCGAAAAACTACTTGATGTGGCAGGTGAGGCACAGCGCCGAGCCGGTGTTGTCAGCGCGCAGGAACGGCGTGTACTGGGGATCGTGCACGTCATGGCAGGAGGCGCACTGCACGGTCCCGGCCACCAGCCAGCCCTGAATGGTGGGGCTGGTTGCTGGGTCCACCAAGCCGCCGTCGGCATTGGCCAAGGCCGTGTTGTACGTGAAGTTCACCGGATGGTCATCGGTCAGGTTCGTGCCAATGTTGGCGGTGCTGATGATGCGACCGGAGGCATCAATTCGTCCGCTAATGGGATTGACTGTAGGCGCACCGCTGGGTGGATTGTTGTACATGGCCAACACCGACACCGTTCCATCGTGGCAGCTCATGCACAGGAGCGAAACCGACTGCGAACCCATGGCTGCCCCGCCAATTTCCGCCGGGGTGGCGTTCATGGTGGGGCTGCTGTAGACCCCAAAGCTGGCAGTAGCTGTACCCTGGTGGTTCCACAGTGGATACTGGCCGTTGGCAGCGCTCGCCTGGTGGGGGGTGTGGCACACCACGCAAACCTCCGTTAACCCTTGGCCGGTGGGGGTGCCGCCCCCGGAGGCCCGCAGGTCGTGCTTGGAGCCCACGATGGAAGCGGCGCTGGCGAGACCCACCGCCAAGATAAGAGAAGCAAAGACAACCAAAACTTTCTTCATACATCCTCCTTTCCTGGGCTTTCCCTTCTGGGAAAGCCCCCTGTCGCATTTGATGCAAAGCAAATGCCAAGCGATACAGATTTCACCGCTTTGTGTAATCTTCTCGTAATCAAGCTGTTAACAAGGCGCGGTGGGGATGGATAAAAAGAAGCTGGGGAAAAATCCCCACCCTGTGGGTTTCATTCCCCAGTAGTGGGTAGGTAGCGGAAGAGCTGAACCCTGCGGCCCAACTGGTCCACCACCGCAAACTCCCCCGGGCGGACGGCAATACCCGAAGCAATGCGGAACTGCCCCGGTTGCTCGCCGGTTTCCCCCACAAAGGTGAGCAGGCGCAGCTCGCGGTCGAAGATCTGCACGTTGTTAAACGCGGCGTCGCTGACGTACAGGCGGCCTTGGTTGTCAACGGCCACGTCCTTGGGCCGCACGAAGTTGCCAAATCCCACGCCCAGTCCGCCAATTACCTGCAGAAAGGTCCCGTCACTGTCGAAAACCTGCACCCGGGCGTTGATTTGGTCCACCACAAAAAGGTGCCCTTCGGCGTCAAAGCACAGCGCCGAGGGGAAGCTGAACTGGCCTTCCCCGGAGCCCCTTTCCCCAAAGCTTCCCACCACTTTGCCGGTCGCTGCCTCGAAGATCACCACGCGATGGGCTTTGGAGTCGGTGACGTAGAGCTTTTTGCCGTCCGGGGAAACCGCGGCATCGGTGGGGTTTTCCAACTCCCCGGGTTTGCCGTACGCGGTCTTCAGTTCCCCCTCCGGCCCATAGGCCAAAACCCGCTTGAGATCCGCGTCGGCCACGTACACCGTGCCGTCGGGTCCCAGCCCCAAGCCCAGGGGCGTCTTCAAACGCAAGCTGCCGGTGGTGCCAAACACGTCGTAGCGGCGGTTTTGCTGATCAAACCGCACCAGCGCGTGCAGGCCGGGGTCTGAAACCCACAGGCGACCTTGAGCATCGAACAACGCGGCAAAGGGCTTGCGCAGGAAGTCAAAAACCGCGTGGGGGGAGGCGCCAATGAGGGCTCTTTTCCATTTGCTTTCGGCTTCCACATCGGCGCGCCCGGAAAGGATCGTCACCAGGCGGATCTTGGCTTCATCGGGTGGTGGGGGCCAGACGTAGCGGGCATAGGGATCGGCCTCTGTCTTGGCCTGTTTAGGGGCAGAAGCACAGGCGGAAAGAACCGCGACCCACAACAAAAAACAGGCTTTCATGTTCACCCTCATTTGGCGTGGCAGGTTTCGCAGGTAACCGGCTTGCCATCCTGCCCCTGGCGGGCGAGCGCCCGACCTTGACCCTTGTGGGGGTCATGGCAGGTCAGGCAGGAAAGCTCGCCGGTAAAGCTGCTTTTGTTGCGCCCGGCGGCGGTGGGGGTGCCCAAGACCCGGTGGCCGGTCACGGGGTGGTTGCGGGTGCCGTCGGGGGTAAGCCGCAGCCGCGCCCATTGGCTCCACTGCTCGCGAGGAACCGTGAACTTGCCAAACAGCGTCACCTGCAGCTCCGACGTGGCCTTGGCCACATGGCAGGCGGTGCAGAGCTCGGGTCCTTCTTTCCGCAGGAGCTTGTCCTTGCCCTGATGGGGCTGGTGGCAGGCCTGGCAGCCCAGAACTTTGATGACGCCGTGGGCGGTTTCTCCCGGTCCGGGCAGCTGATCGGGGTGGCACTCACCGCACACCGAAGCGGGCGTGGCTTTCAGGAGGCTAGATTGCCGCGAGGCGTGGGGGGAATGACAGGCCACGCACTCGCCGGCTTCCACCGCCCCGTGCACATCCCCCTTGGCCAGGTTTTCTTCCATGTCCGAATGGCAGGCAAAGCACAGCTTCCGGCTGCCGCCTTCCATGACCTTTTGAGCGCTGCCCTCGTGGCAGGCATCGCAGCTCCCCTCCGCAAAGGGCGGGTGAGAGGAACCTTCCGCCAGCAGGTGCACCCCTTGGCTGCCGTGGGGGTCGTGGCAGCCCACGCACGCCAGCTTGTCCCCTTTGGCTTGCAGGTGCTTGGCCGCGAAACCCTTGTCGCTTCCGTCATGGCAGTTGCCGCAAAGTTCATTGACTGGAGCCTGCAGCAAGCCGGAACGGTCGGCCTGGTGGGGTTGGTGGCAGGTGAGGCAGTCTTCCTGCGCCGGGGGGTGCGGGGTCTTGGCTTGCAGCTTCTTTCCCACATCCTGATGGCATCCCACGCATAACGCTGGGCCGGTGGCTCGCACCAGGTGCGGTTGGGCGGAAAGGTGGGGGTTATGGCAGGCGGTGCACTGGCCTTTTTGCACCGCCCCGTGCACGGTCCCGGAACTCCAGGTTTTTTCTTGCTGGCTGTGGCAGGCAAAGCACAAGGCGGCACCGGTTTTTTGCATCAGCACCTTGCTGCCTAACCCCTTCCGGTGGCAAGCCTGGCAGGTCTTTTCGGCAAAAGGCGGGTGGAGCACCTGGCCCAGAAGCATGCCCTTCACGTCGCTTCCGTGCGGGGCGTGGCAGCCCACGCAGGAGCTTGCCAGCACCGGCAGAGGGTGTTTGTCCTGCACGTCTCTTTCCCCGTGGCAGGAAAGGCACAGCTTTGGTGGTCCTTGCGACAAAAGGTGCTTTTCCGTGCTGGCGTGGGGTTCGTGGCAGGAGGTGCACTGATCGCCCACGGGGGGATGGGCGCCGGTGAGGGTGAGGCTTGCTGGCTTGCTGAGCCCTTTGTGGCAGGAAAGACAGAGGTCAGGCTGGGATGCGGCCAAGGCTACCTGGGTTTTCTCCCCTTCCTTGGTAAAGCGATGGCAGGTAAGGCACTTCTTCTCCGCCGGAGGGTGAGCTTGCGCGGATGGGGGGAAGAGCTGGTGACAGGTGCTGCAGCGGGTGGTCTCAGGGTTGACCAAGCTCGGATGCTGCTTGGCCAAAACCGGGAGCGCCACCGAAGTCAAAAGCAGCACCTGGGGAAAAATACCCAATAGCCACCGCCTTACAGCCAAGGTCCGCCCTCCTTTCTCTCCGGTGCGCACCGGGCAACCCCTTGCACGGGCTGGAAGTTACCCTTTGGCCGGGTTAAGCCGCAAAGCTTGCGGCTTGACCGCCCTCGCCCGTTGAAGCAAGCTCTGTGCCAGCTTCCTGGTACGGGGCGGTTCATGCTTCATCCAACTCTTCCAGGTCTTTGGGCCAGCGACCGGCTTTCCGGTACTGCTTGACCCGGTACCGCAGCTGATCGCGACTGATGCGCAAAAGCCGTGCGGCTTCCGACTGGTTTCCCTTGCTGGCCCGCATGGCGTTCACAACGGCGCGAAACTCCAGCTCTTCCAGCGGCACCAGCTCTGCGGTGGGCTTGTGAGCTGCGGGCTCGGCCTCCACTTCCCCCCAGTTCAAAGCGCGGCCCACCACCACTCCGCCTTCCTCCAAGAGTGCGGTGCGCTCCATGAGGTTTCGCAGCTCCCGCACGTTGCCGGGCCAGGAGTGGTTTAAAAGCGCCGCTTCCACCCGCGGGGCAAAGTGGCTGAAGCGCTAGCCCAGGGGGGCGGCAAAGCTCTGCAAGAAATGGCGGGCCAGGGGCAGGATGTCTTCCCGGCGTTGCCTGAGGGGAGGCACCCAAATGGGGAATACGTTGAGGCGGTAAAAGAGATCGGACCGGAAATGCCCCTCGGCCACCCGTTGCTCCAGGTTGCGGTTGGTGATGGCGATCACCCGTACCTCCACCCGTATTTCCCGGGTTCCACCCAGTCGGCGTAAAGTCCGCTCTTCCAAAAAGCGCAGCAGCTTGGCCTGGAGGGCCAAGGGGATTTCCGCCACCTCGTCAAGGATGACGGTGCCGCCGTCGGCAAGCTCAAAGACCCCTTTGCGGCTTTCGCGGGCGTCGGTAAACGCCCCTTTTTCATAGCCAAAAAGCTCGCTTTCCACCAGTTGCTCGGGAATGGCCGCGCAGTTAATGGCTTGCAGGGGGCCGCTGGCTTGAGGGGAGTTGGCGTGGATAAAGCGAGCCAACACCTCCTTGCCCACGCCGGTTTCTCCTTGAATGAGAACGGTGGTGGGTGCTGCCGCCACTTGTTTAGCTTGGTCCAGCACCCGCAGCATGGCCGGTGAGTGGGCAATGAGGGGGCCTTTAATTTTCGATTCCGTGAGGCGCCGGAAACCCTCGGCGTCCCGGGAGCTCCGACGCCAGGCACTGGCCTTCTCCACCACCTCCAGCAGGGCTTCCTGGGAAACCGGCTTGGTGAGGAAGTCAAAGGCCCCCATCTTCATGGCCCGCACCGCGTCTTCCACGTGGCCGGAAGCGGTGACCACGATGATTTCGCTTTCCCGTAAGTTTTGCTTTTCCTCTTCAATCAAGTCCAGACCGAACCCATCGGGGAGACCGAGGTCCAAAAGCACGATGTCTGGGCAGTGCTGGTGCAGGTGCTCTTTGGCTTCCGCAAGGCTTCCCGCCTGGTGCACCTGAAACCCTGCCTGCTCCAGCCAGCGGGCCATGGACCAGCGGAGGAGCTGTTCGTCTTCAACGAGCAGGACCAATGCCATCCTAAGGTTCCTCGGTTGTCCTTTGAACTTGCACAGGCAGCAGCACCAGCACTTGGGTACCTTGCCCGGGCTGCGAGTCAATCCTGATGGTACCCCCGTGCTGGCTGGCGATTTGCTGGGCGATGGCCAGACCTAACCCCGTGCCGCCTTCCTTGGTGGTAAAGAACGGCTCAAAAACCCGCGGGAGGTTTTCCTTGGGGATGCCGCAGCCGTTATCCGAAACCATCACCGCTATCCCGTCGTTTTGGGGGAAGGGCGTGGCGGAAACCGTGATGGCTCCATTGGGGGGTGTGGCCTGGAAGGCGTTGGTCACCAGGTTGATGAAGAGCTGCGACAGCAAATCCGGATCGGCTTCCAGGGTTGGGAGCGCCCGGGGGATGCGAACCTCGAAAGTGATGTTCCGCCGGCGGGCCCGGGGTTCAAAGAGCGTAGCCATCTCGCGGAGAAGCTTAGCCAAATCCACTTTGACCCGTTGCGGCTTGGCGGGACGGGCCAGCGTCAGCAGTCGATCCAACGTTCCATGGGCCCGTTGCAGCTCCCGCAGCATTTGCGCAAGGATCTCCGGCTGGGGTGCCTCGCCTCGTTTGGCGTCCTGCACCAGGGTTTCCAAGGCCGCCATCACTGCAGCCAGAGGGTTTTTGATCTCGTGGGTAAGCCCGGCCGCCATTTCCCCCAGGCAAGCCAGCTGTTCCGCTCGGGCCATAGAAGACGCCAGGGCGTTTTCGTGCTCCTGCTCCTTTCGCAGCAGTTGGAGAATGGTGGCTTGCAGCTCCGCAGCCATGGCCTCCAGGTCGTACTTGGAAACCTTGCCGCCTGGGGTAGCCGCTTGCAGGCTTTCCTGGATTTGCTCCAGAGGGCGGGCAATCACCAAAGCTTTAAGCCAGCTCATCACGATCAACAGGCCGAGCCACACGGTGGCAATGACCGCGAACCCGCTGCGCACCCAACCTTGCGCGGCCCGCAAGGGGACGGAGATGTCCTGCCTCATGACCACAAAGCCCAGTGTCTCGCCTTCTTGGTTGTGGCACCGCCGGCATTCCGGTAGGTTTTCCAGCCGACGCACGCCGGTGACCCAAAGTTCTTCCCCCTGTGGGCCACTCCACGCCGTTTTTTCCTTCAGGCTTTTGGCCACCAAGGACGCGAGCTCTGCTTGCGGAAGGCTTGCGGGGTCCGTAGCAACGGTGACCCGGCCGCTGGAATCCAGGAGAGCAAGGCTGATCGTGCGGTAGTGCCGCTGACGGGTGAAGATTTGGCGGACCTCTTGGCTCCCATGAAGCTTCATTGAGTCGGCAAAGTAAGCTTCCACCTCGTTCAGAAGGGAAGTGGCGATTTGCTGGTAGTCGTTGACAACGCCGTGGATCGCGTGCCGGTAGATATAGCCAAAAAGGGCCGTAAAGGCCACCAGATGGATGAGGATTACCGGCAGCAAGGTGCGGATTCGCCAGTCGCGCACCAACGATGCGAGCTTCTCGGCGATCCGGTGGTTGCCGTCCGGCTTTTTAGCCTCTCCTTGTTCCTGCATATCCCCCCGCAAGCGGAGCCCCTTACCCCGCACCCTGCCCACACCAGTCTAGCGGATTTTCGCTCGAGCGTAAAAGGACCGTAACGGCTGTGTGTTTAAGGAAAGTTGAATTCGATTTTTTTACTGCCGTCAGGCTACTGCCGAGTAAATAAGCCCGCAGCATGGCGTAGCATGAGCGGGTGCGACGGAAAGTTCCGGCCTTGGAGCTTCTGGCTTACGCGGTGGTTTGCCTGGTGTGGGGTTCCACCTATCTGGCCATCAAGGTGGGTCTTGACTCCTTTAACCCGTTTAGCTTTGCAGCCCTTCGCTACTGGGCGGCGGCGCCTTTGATGGGGCTTTTGGCGGCCCGTGCGGGGGTGCGTTTTCGCTTTGAGCTGCGGCACCTGTGGCCAGCCTTTGGGGTGGGGGTGCTTTTCATCGGCCTGTGCAACGGCATGGTGTTTTGGGCTGAAACCCGCTTGGATTCCTCCTACACGGCGCTGTTGATTACTGCCAGCCCCTTGTGGACCGCGCTCCTCTCGGCGCTGGCGGGATCATGGCTGCCGGGGGAGGGACGGCTGGGTGTGAGGGGCTGGTTGGGCATTGCCGTGGGTTTTGTCGGCTCTTACTTCTTGCTTCACCCCGAAAAGGTGCTGCCTGAAAACTTCTTTGCCGCCTTGGTAGTGGAGGGATCGGTGGTGATTTGGGCGGTGGGTTCCCTCTGGGTGCGGCGGGTGCGGGAGCGCTACCATCCGCTGGAAATGGCCACGTGGCAAATGGTTTCCGGTGCGCTGGTGCTCAGCTTCATCGCGCTGGTGAGGGGGGAACGGCTTCTCCACAGCCCTTTGACTGCCGGAGCGGCTTTGAGCTTGCTTTACCTGGTGGTGTTCGGCTCATGTTTGGCTTTTTCCGCCTACTTTTTCCTGCTGCGAGCCTGGCCGGCCACGCGGGTGGCTACCTCGGCGTACATCAACCCGGTGGTGGCGGTGAGCTTAGGGTGGTTGGTGCTGGGGGAGTGGCCCGGGCCGGAAGCCCTGCTGGGAGGGGTGCTGGTGCTGGTGGGGGTCAGCCTGGTGCTGGGCTCCCCGCAGCCTCCCCCGGCGCCTGCCGAGCCAGAGTAAGTTCCGTGAGCAGCATCACTTGGCTTGGGGTTGACAGCCCTGGGCGAGCTTGTCATCATTACCTTTGCAGCTGCGGCTGCGTGTGGTAGCTGAGTTTTTTGGGAGGAGGTTGGAGGTTGAACCACAAGCGCCACAGCACCATTGTCATCATTCCCCATGCTGCTGGGCGGGTTTATAAAATCCACCTCTCTCCAACCCTTCTGAAGGTTGCTGCGGTCTTTGGTGTTCTGGCGGTGGTTTTGTCGCTGGTGGCGCTTTTGGGTTCCGGCAACTTCGTCCGCCAGCGCGCCCTCTACCGCTCTCTGGAAAAGGAAAACAAAGAGCTTCGCCGCACCAACCAGCGGCTGCAGGAGGCCCTGACCGAGGTCCACGCGCGGCTGGAGCAGTTCGAGCAGCGCACCAAGCAGCTGGCCATTGCTGCGGGGGTGGCCGATGCCCTGGTGGCACCCGCCCTCCCGGGCAAGACCTCGGTGGGTACCGGTGGACCGCTGGATCGGCTCACCGGCAGCCCCGAACACCTCTTGCAGCGGGAGGAGCGCCTGGAGCGGCAGCTGGGAGCGGTGGAGCAGCGGCTTTCCGAGCAGCAGCTGCTGTTGTCGCACACTCCCTCCATTGCCCCGGTGGTGGGGGTGATCACCGATGGCTTTGGGCCCCGCATTGACCCCATCACCCGCCAGGCAGCGTTTCACGACGGCCTGGACATCTCCGCTGCTTACGGCACGCCGGTGAAAGCCCCGGCCGATGGTTTGGTGGTATTTGCCGATCGGGAAACGGGCTACGGCCGGGTGGTGAAGGTCAACCACGGCTACGGCTTCGTAACCGTTTACGCGCACTTGGACCGCATCCTGGTGAAGGAAGGGCAGCGGGTCAAGCGGGGGGACGTCATTGGAAGGGTGGGCATGACCGGCCGCACCACCGGTCCCCACCTGCACTACGAGGTGTGGAAAGACGGGGAAAGGCAAAACCCCCTGCACTACATCCTCGACGCCTACTGATTTTTCCTGGAGTTGGGCCTAATGCTATCAGTGAGATCTGGGCAGAGCCTCCACGTGTCGTCTGAAAGCTACGCGGTGGTTTCCCTGGCCGGTGGGGAACTGCCCTGGCCGGAGCTGGTCTCCCAAGGTTGCTACCCGCTTGATACGCGCACCTTCCTGGCCCCCGAATCGGCCTTAACGCAACTGCCGCCGGAAGCCCGGGTGGTAAGCAGCGGTTGGCGGCGGGTGGAGGTGTCTGGCTCCCTTGCCCATGCCGGGCTTTTGGCCGCCGCCGCCTCGGCCCTGGCGGAGGTGGAAGTTCCAGTTCTGGTGTTATCCCGAGCTCAGGGCCTGTGGCTTTTTGTGCCCCACGAAAAGCTTGGCCGGGCCTTGGCGGCGCTGCGCCAGGCCCGGCTGGAGAGGTTTGCGACTCCCGCCTAGAACGCCGTGACCAAACCCAGCGAAAGGACGTTTTGATCGGCGGTTTGGTCGCGGAGGAACTCGGCCACTAGGCGGAAGTTCCGTGCCAACAGGTAATTGGCCGTGAGCGAGAGGTTTTTGACCTCCACGTTGGGAAGGTCGGAGGTCACGCGGTTGGCCAAAAGCGTAAACGCCCATCGTCCGTCCTGACCCTGGGGGAAAAAGTGCAGCTCCAAAAACCCGCCTTTGGTGGCAAGGGAAGCCCCCTGCCGGCCCACGAGGAAGGGATCGTCGTCGGTGCGGCGCAGGTAGCAGAGGGAAAGCTGCCATTTCTCCCCGAGATCCGCCACCAAATCGGGGCCCAAGTAGGTCACGGTGTCGTTAGGTCCCTGGTCGGGGCCTGATTTGCCGCGGTAGCCAAAGACCCCAACCCGCAGCGGTCCGAAGGTGCGGGCCAGGCGCAAGCTTGCCGATTTAAACCGGTTGTCGTCGAAGCGCTCGTCGGCGGGCTCAATGCCGTTGCCGTTGACGATTTGCCCTATGACCTCGATTTCGGCCGGCGCATGCCAGGTGAGCACCAAGCCCCGGTCGTAGGTGAGGTTGGTGGGGCTGTGACCGACCCTGAGCTTGAGGATGGCGTAGTCGTTGCGGGAAAGGCGGAGCTCCCGCTTAAAGAGCGGGTCGGAAACCTGAAACTGCCCCACCATCAAATCCACCGGCGCCCCAAAAACCGAACTGAACTGCACCCAGGTGTCCTCGAGCTTGATGGTTTCGCCCTTTTCCAGGATGCCGTAAGCGTAGTACGAGATGTTCTTGGAAATTTGCCCGCCGGTGAGCAGCTTCACCGACCATGGCCACTCCACATCGGTGGATCTGGGCTGCCCTTTGGAATCCACCAGAGAAGCGTACCCGTCCAGCCGCAGCGCCAGGGGGAACTCCCGGGGGAGCTGCAGCCAAGGGTCGCCCACGTCGTAAAAGGCGCGGGTGGGTTCCTGGGAGGGGTCCTCCAGGCGGAAGCCGCGGGCGGCAAACTCCTCGCCGAAGGGCTTAAGCCGCGGAAAGGGGGCATGGCAGGTGGAGCAGGAAAACTGGTACTTGCGGGCAAAGGCGGGGATGGCATGGCTTGGGGTGACGTTAACGAAATAGAGCACGGCAAAAACCAAACCAATGCGGAAAAAGCGGGCAAGCATCGGGGTTCTCCTTTCTTTTTTAAGGCAAAACCGTAAACCGCGTTTCGTGGCTGTTGATGAGGATTTCTTGACTTTCGTCAGCGGGCACCTTGAGGAACTCGGCCACCGACGAAACCAGACGCGAGTAGTAAACGGTGGCCCGCACGGTCACAGGACCCGGGGGGATGCCCTGGGGGAGCTTAAAGGTAAAGGTCTCGTTCACCGCCGCCAGCGGTGCCAAACGGTAATCGGTGCCTAGAGAAGCGGTGTTCCACTGAGCAATGGTTTGCCTGCCTTTGGGGTCAAAGTAGGGCAAGCGGAAGATGCGGTCCCCTGGGGAGAGGTGTGGATAGGTACCGTCCCGCAGGAGGCCGGGGAAGTTGGGGATGCCCTTGATGTCGCCAATATCCTGGTAAGCCAGGGCGGTGGCCGAAGCAATGGTGTACTCCTCGCCGGCAAAGCCCTTGGCGTCCACCGGCAGGTGGTACACCTTGCCCTTGCTGTCGATGGCCTCCACGTGCAGCCACAACATGCGTTCTTCCGCGGAACCCGAGGGGACCCTGTGTCCGGCTTTGGCGTTCACCACCGTGGCGGTGAGCTTCACGGTTTCCCCCGGCTCGGCTTCCCGCACCTCGGGGTGAATGCGGACCTCGATGACGCCAGCCAGCTTGCCGGGATCGTGCGCGCCGTGGAACAGGTGCTGGCGCACGTCGGGGAGCTCCTCACCCATGCGGGCCGAGCGGCCGGGAGCTTTGGGCATGTGGCAGTCCTGGCAAACGATGCCGGCCTTGCCGTGGGGCCCTTCCTTCCATTCCAGGTGCGTGGCCTTCACCCACACGTCAAAGGGGCTCTTTTCGTTGTGACAGGTGCCGCAAAACTCGGCGGAACGCAAGAACGGCGATTCCCGGGTTTCATGGTGGGGGCTCACCAACCCCGGCCGCGGCCCGTACTTCACCTTGCCGGGGGAAACGATGTAGTTGTAGTTGAAGGGCGTGTCGCCGGCAAAGCCGGTGATGGTGTGGCAGAGGTCGCAGGACACGCTTTCGTTTGCCCGGGTGTTCTCGCTGGGCCGCTTGGGGGGAATATCGCCAGCTAAAAACGAAAACGGTGCGTGGCAGCCGTTGCAGCCGGCTTTGACGCCGGCCACCTTGGGTTCCTTTTCGGCATGGGGGAGGGCCAGCTCGAAGTACTCGATCTCATCCCAGTGATGGGTGTACGCCTGCGACATCATGGCTTGCTCGTACTGGCGGGCAATGTCCACGTGGCAGGTGGCGCACGCCTGGGGGCGCTCGAACCCGTCGTAAGGGAAAGCACCCAGCGCCTCATCACCGGCCTTCACCTGCCCCTGTCCAAAGCTGGTTCCAGCTGCCAGGGTAAAGGAAAGCACGCATGTAAGCGGGATCGCTTTCATGGTTACCTCCGTATCATGGCGTTTACCCTAGCCTCGCGCGGGGTATTTGTCAAGGAGAAGTCGTATTTCATAGGACTTTTCATTCGCTTCTTCCCCAGGGAAGCTAGCTCGCCGCCCAAAGAACATCCGTCGCTCAGCTTTCGTATAGGGAGGTGTCGGTGGAGGGAGCATGAGCAGAAAGGCAAAGTGGGTCCTGGTGGGCGTTTTGGCGGTGGGGGCCACCGCGGCGGTGGTGGCCTCCCGGCGAACGGATAGCAAGCTTTCCGCGGATCCCCCGGTGCCGGTGGGCAAAGCAGAGGTAGCCGACGTGCAGGTGGAGGTGGTGGAGGTCGGCACCGTGGAGCCTGAGGTGAAGGTGGACGTGAAATCGGCTCTTTCGGGAAAGGTGGTGGCGCTGCCGGTGCGGGAAGGGGACGCGGTGAAAAAGGGCGATCTTATTGCCGCCATCGAGCCGGACGTGAACCAAGCGCAAACCCTGGCGGCGGTGCGCCGGGCTGTGGCCCAGCAGGAAATCGAGTTTGCCGATGCGGAAAAGGACTTCCTGGCCAAGGACGAGCTGTTGAAGGCGGGTCTCGTTTCCCTGGAGGTCCATCGGGCGGCGGAAACCCGCTACAAGCAAGCCAAGGAAGCGCTGGAAGCGGCGCGGGAAAAGGCCAAGATCGTGGAGTCTTCCGGCGTGCCGCTTTCCACCAATCCCCAGCAGGTGCTGCACATCCTCTCCCCCATGGACGGCGTGGTGATTCGCCGGCCGGTGGAGCTGGGGGAGGCGGTTACCGGCGCGGGGTCCTTTAACGCCGGCACCGTCATTGCCACCGTGGCCGACCTTTCCCGCATGATCGTGAAGGCCGGGGTTTCGGAGGTGGACATTGGCAAGGTGGCGGTAGGCGCTCCCGTGGAGGTAACGCTGGACGCCTTTCCCAAGGCCAAGTTCACCGGCAAGGTCTCGCGCATTGCTCCAGCAGCGCGGCTGGACCGGGACGTGAAGGTGTACGACGTGGAGGTGGTGCTGGACGCCCAGGGCAAGGAGCTGCGCACCGGCATGACCGCCAACGTCAAGATCCTGGGTGAAAAAGCAAGCGGGGTCCTCACCGTGCCGGTGGAAGCGGTGTTCCGTAAAGACGACAAGGACATCGTGTACGTGCGCAAGACCGTCACCGAAGGCAAAGCCCCCAAACCCAAGGCCACACCCAGCCCCGAGGCGTGGAAGTTCTGGTTTGAGGAAAGGGTGGTGGAAACCGGCATTGCCTCGCTTTCCCGGGTGCACGTGGTTTCCGGTCTTACCGCCGGCGAAGAAGTGGCCCTGGAGGATCCCACCCGTCCCAAGAAGAAGGAGTCCTAACCATGGCTGAGGGGAGCCCGCTCATTGAGCTTTCCGGCATCTGGAAGGTTTACAACGGCGGGGTGGAGGTGCAGGCGCTGCGCGGGGTGGATTTGCAGGTCAACCGCGGCGAGTACGTGGCCATCATGGGCCCTTCGGGGTCAGGTAAATCCACGCTCATGCACATCCTGGGTTGTCTCGACAACCCCACCCGCGGTTCCTACCGCCTGGCCGGCGAAGAGGTGGCCAACCTCCCACCCGGCCGCTTAGCGGAAATCCGCAACCGCTTTGTGGGTTTTGTCTTTCAGGCGTTTAACTTGCTGCCGCGCGCTTCCATCCTCCGCAACGTGGAGCTGCCGCTGCTTTACGGCGGGGTGCCGCGCAGCGAAAGGCGGGAGCGGGCCTTGAGCATGCTGGCCCGCATGGGGCTTGCGGACCGCGCCAAGCACTACCCTTCCCAGCTTTCGGGGGGCCAGCGTCAGCGGGCGGCCATTGCCCGGGCGCTGGTCACCAACCCGGCGGTGCTTTTGGCCGACGAACCCACCGGCAACCTGGACCAGCAAACCGGGGCGGAGGTCATGGCGCTTTTTGACGAAATCAACGCCCAGGGGCAAACCGTGATCCTGGTGACCCATGACCCGCAGGTGGCGTCCCACGCCCGTCGCTTGGTGCGGCTGGTGGACGGGCGCATTGCCGAGGACGTGCGGAGCGAGCCTTGAGGTTTCTGGAAATCGTGGCCGATGCCCTGGCTGACGTGCGGGCTTACGGGGCCCGCACCGCGCTGCAAACCGTGGGTGTGGTTTTGGGCGTGGCCTCAGTGGTCGCTACCTTGGGCCTTTCGGCGGGGCAAAGGGCCAAATCCATGGAGTTTTGGCAGGAAACCGGCGGCACCCTCAAGGTCCGCGTGTACGCCAAGCCGGTGGACGCCACCCGCCTTTCCGCCAGACAGCGGGCCAGCAAGGGGCTCACCCTGGAGGACGCGCAAGCCATTGCTGCGAAGGTTTCCGGCTTCGACCTGGTGGAAACCGCCGTGCGTCAGCGGCTTTGGGTGAGCTCACCGCTAGTCCAGCGGCGCTACACGGTCACCGGTATCACCCCAGGGTGGGCCGAGTTCAACGAGCTGCGCCTGGCCCGCGGCCGCCCCATTACCGCCGAGGATTTGCTCACCGGCGCACCGGTGTGTGTGTTGGGGGCGGAACGGGCCCGGGAGTTCTTTGGCTCCGGCGATCCCCTGGGCAAGACCCTCCGGGTGGGGGATCACTCGCTGGTGGTGGTGGGAGTTTTGGCCTTTCGGGAGTTTTACTGGAACCGCGCCGATTCCTGGAACGCCCTGTGGTGGATGAACGAGCTCATCCTTGTACCAGCCACCACCTTGACCCGCCGCTACCTGGGGGCCGGGAGCAGCCGGGTGGATGAAATTGCCTTGCGGCTTGCCTCGCCCGAGGCCCACAAAACCGCGGTCCCTGCCCTCCGCAACCTGCTCCTTGCCCGCCACGGGGTGGAGGACTTTCAAATCTTCGACCGCAAGGACCAAATTGAGCAGATGGAGCAGCAGGGCAGAATTTACGACATCACCTTTTTGGTTTGCGGGCTTATCTCGCTGTTGGTGGGCGGCATCGTGGTGGCCAACATCATGCTGGCGTCGTTTACCGAGCGCATGCGGGAAGTGGGGATCCGCAAGGCCATCGGCGCCAAGGGCAGCCACGTGCTCATCCAGTTCCTGGTGGAGACCATCATCGTCAACGGCCTGGGCGGGTTTTTGGGTTTGGTTTTAGGTGTGGCCTTTGTCCATGGCATGGCTTACCTCTTGGACCAGGTGGCGGTGCTCACCCCCACCATGATCCTGGCCGCGGTGGGGTGCGCGGTGAGCGTGGCGGTGGTTTTTGGCTTGTACCCCGCCTGGAAGGCCGCCCGCCTGGATCCAGTGGTGGCGTTGAGGTACGAATGATGCGGCTTTCCCTTTCCGAAAGCCTTCGCTCGGCTCTGGTGGAAGTGTGGGCGCATAAACTGCGCTCGGGGCTTACCCTTACCGGTGTCACCCTGGGCACCGCGGCAATGGTGGTGCTCATGACGCTCATGGCCGGGGTGCGGGAAGCGGTGTGGTCGGGGGTGCGGGGCCTGGGCTTTGACGGCGTGATGTTCGTGAGCGCCCAGCGGCCGCAGTCGCTTTTGGGGCAAAAGAAGGCGTTTCAAAGCCGGGGGTTGGCCCTGCGGGACTCCCAGGCGTTGGCCAGCGAGGGCGAGAGTCTCGCGGCGGTGGCGGCAGTACGGCTTGCCGATCGCGTGGTGCAGGCCGGAAGCGTGTCCAAGCGGGTGCAGGTGTACGCGGTCACCGCTTCCTACGCCCAGGTGCACGACCGCCAGGTGCAACGCGGCAGGTTCTTCCACCAGGGGGACGAAGAAGCTGCCCGCCGGGTGGCGGTGCTGGGGGCGGAGCTGGCCACCAGCCTCTTTGGCCATGAAAACCCGGTGGGGAAAACCGTCAAGGTGGGGGACGTGCCGTTTCAGGTGATTGGCGTGGAAGAGAGACTGGGCAACCGCTTTGCCAACTCCGGCTGGACCCGGCGGGAAATGGAGGGCATCCTCATTCCGCTTTCGGCCTTTCGCGCCTACCTATCCGGCGGGCAAGAGGTCAACCTCATCACCGTGCGCACCGACCGCAAGGACAAGTTGGCAGCGGTGAAGGCGGAAATCGAAAGGATCATCCGCCGCTCCCACAACCGCATTGACGACTTCGAGGTGGAAAACGTTGCCGACGAAATGTTGCGGGCGGAAAAGGAAATCCGCGTGATCCTACGCAACTGGACCATCGTGCTTGCTGCCATTGCCGGCATTTCCCTGCTGGTGGGTGGCGTGGGGATTTACTCGGTTTTGCGCATTTCCCTGGCGGAAAGGCTTTACGAAATTGGCCTCCGCAAGGCCATTGGCGCTTCCGATCAAGCGATCCTCACCCAGGTGCTGGCCGAGTCCACATCCCTTTCGCTTTTGGGCGCTGCCTCGGGGGTCATTTTGGGGCTTCTGGTGACCCGCATGGCTTCCAGCGCCTTCGAGGCGGGTTTGCCCCCTTCCCCCGCGGGCCTAGCCTTTGCTTTTGGTTTTGCGGTGGCTGTGGGCTTTTTCTCCGGCCTCTGGCCGGCCCGCCAGGCCTCCCGCTTAAGCCCGGTCGAAGCCATGCGGGGGTAAACTCCGCCATTCAAAAAATGCCGGAGGCTGCCCGTGGGCAAACCCCCGGCCACTTTTCCGCTTTCGCTTGCGCACTGAGCCTGCTGTTACGGTTTTTCGTTTTCTTCGCCAAGGCGCGGTGGTACACCTTCCTCCAGCAGGATCAACAACGGTTTCCCCCGAGAGTCGTAGCCCCAAGGTGCTGGCCACCGCCCCGTCTGCTGGAAGAGCTTGTGAAACACTACAGACGGGTCAGGGCGTTCCCCTCCTAGGGCCTCAACTTCCTCGCGGGTTACAAGTCTCGGGTTGGCATCGAGCTTGTAAAGCCTTTCCCTTTCCGGTATCCAGTGGACCAAGTAAAGGTAACGCTGGCCCTGGACATCCAAAAGCACGCAAGGGTTAATCACGTCGCAGTAGTCGCCCGGAAGCACAATGGCAACGTAGCCAACCGCGCGCGCATCCAACCCAAACTTTCGCTTCACCCGCCCCTCGTGTTCACGAAAGTCTTGGGGCCAGAGCTTGAGGCGATCCTCCAGGGTTGTCCTGTTGCCCTTTTGCCCAAGAAACCCAAGCTCCTTGGGAAAGTAAGCGTAGCCCGCGACTTCGCCGGTCTCATCTAGCCGGATGGAGGCCAGAAAGTTTTCCGGGGCGAAGCGCGCTTGCGTTGGCGCGGCTTGCCGGTAAAGCCTCACCAGGTAAAGCTTGTCTTGGCAAATCGTCCCGCGCCAGTTGATGACAGGGATGATTTCCACATCGAAGGCGTCTGTAATAAGCGCCGAGAAAATCTCCCGGTCCTCCGCGCGCACGTCGCTTTCTTTCTTGGCAAAAGGATAAAACCACTTGAACCACGAGTACCGAACATCTACCCGAAAATCCTCTTCGGTTTTGGGGAAAGGTTTGGGAAGGTAATGCTTATCACCCTTTCTTGCTTTCAGGATAGCTGCTTTTTTTGCCGCCCACTCTTTCGCCATCGGCGGCGGGCAATAGTCAGGCTGTTGCCCGAAGGCGGAAACGGCAACCAAACAAGTCCAAAACACGTAAGCTTTCATGGCAACCCTCCTAAAGGTTTTCAAAGGGCGGCTCGAAGCCCTCGCCGTCCCACAACTCCACATAACCGCGGTACTCCTCCCACAGGCTTTGGGCCACGGGCAGCTGCACGCCCTTGGGAACAATTTGCACAAGTGCCCAGTCTTCTTGGTTGAACCAATTTCTGCTTAGCCACTCGTGCGCGGGTAAGGGCTGCGGTCCGGACGCAGGATCGTGGTAAAGAACCGAGTTCCACCACAGTTTGAGACCCGACTCCACGGCGCTGCCCCCTACCAGCACACCCACATGGTTTAAGGGTGCTTGCGGGAGCACGGGCCGGTGGGGGGAGTACCAGACAACGCTGGCAATTTGTTCCGTGACCGCTAGCTCAAGCTGAAGGGGATCGCCGGCACCGTAATAGGAAACGCTTGCTCCACTGAAGCACGTGAGTCGGTTGACCCCGTCGGCAATTTGGGGCCACCACGCACCGCCGGCCGGCGAGCCCCCGATCAGCCCTAGGATCTCTAATTGACCTTGCAGAGGCTGCTGACAGTACCCCTGAAGCATCTGAATGGCAGCAGCGGCACAGCAGAGGTCGCATGCTTGACGAAAAAACGGGACGGACAGGTAGTACTCCTTCTGGATAGGGTCGCCGCCCACCCGAATTTCGCAAGTGAAGGCGGGAGCCACCAAAAGCCCAAGCACCAGCACGAACCTTGTCCAAGCGCGCATTTTACCCTCCTTGCCTCAAGGTGCGACTGTGAGAGGATTTTGCTGTGCGGGTTCGGTTTGGATTGGGGCCGGGGTTTGGGGGTAGGGGGCGCGTCTTACGGGCGGAGCCTGCGGCGGTGCTGTACGTTCGGGATGGGCAGGGGTCTTACGAGGCAGCCGGAAGACAAACGGCGGTGGATGATCTGGTAACGGTTTTGGAGAGGGAACTCACCAGTGGGTCGCACGTGGCCCTGGGTTTTTTGGCTTACGAGTTTGCGCCGTACCTGGACCCGCTGGTGGCCGTTTGCCAAGAGCCTGCCCCGCTGCCGCTGGCCTGGTGGGCGTTGGTGGATTTGCAGGATGTTGAAGAAAACCAACCGCAGTCTTTTGCCCCCGGAGACTCGCTACATTGCTCTTTGAGTTCGCAGGAGTTTTGCCAGGGGGTGGAGGCGATCCGGGACGCCATTGGCGCGGGGGAGGTGTACCAGGTCAACCTCACCCGCCGCTGGGAGGTTGAGTTTTCGGGCGATCCCGCCGGTCTTTTCCAGCAGCTCGCCGGTGAGCTCCCACCGCGTTTTTCCTTTTTCCTCCAGGACCAGGAGCAGGGTTGGGCGCTTTTGGGTCTTTCCCCTGAGCTTTTCCTCAAACGCCAGGGGCAGGTGGTGGAAAGCTGGCCAATTAAGGGCACCTGGTGGGGGGAGCAACCAGCCAGGGCAGGAGAAAAAGAGCAAGCGGAGCTGGCCATGATCGTGGATCTGGTGCGCCACGACCTGGGGCGGGTGTGTGAGCCCGGGAGCGTGCAGGTGGTTGCGCCGTGGCGGCCGGTGCAAACCCGGGACGTGGTGCACCGGGAAGCAGTGGTGCGCGGCGAGCTGCGGGAAGGCACAAGCCTTCGGGACTTGCTGCAGACTACCTTCCCCGGGGGCAGCGTCACCGGCGCGCCGAAGCTGGCGGCCTGCCAGCGTATTGCTGAGCTGGAGCCGGTGCCTCGTAGCGTGTATTGTGGCGCCTTTGGGGTTTTTCAAGCGAGCGGTGACTTTACCTTGGCCATGCCCATCCGCACCGGGTATGTGGCGGGCGGAAGGCTTTACTTCCATGCCGGGGCCGGCATCGTTTGGGATTCCGAGCCCCAGCGGGAAGAGCAGGAAACCCGGGAAAAGGTGCGAAGCTGGTTTCAAGCGCTGGGGGTGGAGAGTTGAGCTTTCTGCTGGTAGGACGCCGCATGTGGGCAGAAACTCGGGGCATCGCACGGTTTCGCCCGCAGGAGGTGTACCAGGGCCTGGGGCTTTACGAGACCGTGGGCTGCCAGGACGGCCAGCCGCTCTTGTGGCAGGCGCATGCTGCGCGTTTTTCCCGCTCGGCCCAGGAGCTGTTTGCCAGTTCCCCAGAGTTGGCCGATGAGGGCGCGGTCCGGCGCTTGCTTTTGGCGTGCGGTTTGGCTTCCGGCCCGGCGGCGCTGCGGGTGGTGTGGTTTTACCCGCGGCGCGCAGCGGTGGTCTGGGCCACGCGCTTTTCCGTGCCACGAACGCTGCGGGAACGCGGCGCGCACCTGACCACCGCTTTGCTCCCGGCTCACCCTTTGACCCCCCACAAGACCACCAGCGTGGGGCCCGCCCAGGTTTTGCACCGTCAGGCGCTCGCCGCAGGTTTTGACGGGGTTTTGTTTTACGCTCACGAGCGGGTGGTGCGGGAAACCGCCACCGCCAACATCTTTGCGGTTTTTGACGGTGAGGTGCTCACCCCTCCCGCCCCGCCCCTGGCCCTCCCCGGCGTGCTGCGCGGCTACTGCATGGCGTTCCTGCGGGAGCGGGGATGGCCGGTGCGGGAAGCTCGCTTTCACCTGGATGAGCTTTTGGCCTGCGGGGGCGCGTTTCTCACGTCGTCCCTTTCCGGGGTTGTGCCGGTACGCGCCATTAATGGCCAGCCTTTGCCCTTTCCTGCTGAGCTTTTCAAGGTTTTCCAAGGGGGAAACCTGCCGGTGCCGGGCAATCGCTAGCTCGCGTTAGCGCTGCTTTTTCCGCAGCAGCAAAACTCTCTCCACGCCGCGGAGGTCGTACACCACATCCTGTGGCTCCAGCTGGGGAGGGAGCGCCGAGATCAGGACAGAGGCTTGCCCTTCCCCCAGCTCCAGGGCGGCAAAGCCGCGGGCCTCCAGAAGGCGGGGCAAATCCTGGATCAAAGACCGCACCAGAGTAAGCCCGTTCTCTCCCGCAAAAAGCGCCCGGGGATCCTCAAAGGCAAGCTCCGGCGGCAAGCGGTGGCGCATGGCCTCGGGAAGGTAGGGGAGGTTGGCCACCACCAGGTCAAAGGGGCCCCGCCAGGCGCTGGCCAAATGGGCGAGGGCCAATCCAATGGTGACCTGGTGTTTGTCCGCGTTTTTGCGGGCAAGGTGCAGGGCTTGCCAGGAAACGTCGCTGGCCACCACCGTGGCCTTGGGGAGCTCGCATTTCAAGCTCACCGCCAGCACCCCGGAGCCGGTGCCCACATCCAGGACCCTGGGGTGGGGGGGAAGCGGCAGGCGCAACACCGCGCTGAGCAAAAGCTCGGTTTCCGGCCGGGGGATGAGGACCCCAGGGGCCACCGCAAACTCCCGGCCAAAAAAGGGGCAAAAGCCCACGATGAGGTGAAACGGCTCGCCCTTTCCCCGCCGCGCCACCATTTCCCGAAAGCGGATGACGAGCGCTTCGGGGACCTGGTGCTCGGGGTGGGCCAGCACGAAGGCCTCGTCCTTGCCTAAAAGCCAGGCCAAAAAGGCCCGGGCTTCCCGTTCGGGGAAGAGCATCCCCTCCCGGGGTTTGAGCAGCGCTCGAGCTTCGGCCAAAAGCTCAGCGATGGTCACGACAAGCCCAAAAAAGGCCCACGCGGGTGGCAATCAGCGCCAGTATCAAGCTGGAAAGCAAGCTCACCTGGGCGGAAAAGCCAAAGAGCACAAAAACCGCCAGCGTAAAAAGCCCCGCCGCTGCTGCCCAGAGCCCCAGCGTGGGCAAGGCGGAAACCTCGGGTCGTTGCGGTTGGGAGCGGGCCAGGAGCACGGCAAAGACAGCCCAAAACAGGCCGGCCCACCACCCCAACCCCACCCCGTGGGCGATGCGCACGGTTACCTGTGCAGCCGGGGAAAGGGGCGGCGTCACCCAGGGGAGCGGCGGCACCATGAGCGCAGCCACCGCGCCTACCACGCAGCCGGCGGCGGCGGCCCCCAAGACGAACTTTCCTTCCTGCAAGATGCGGAGGTTTTTCCAGGGTTTCATGCCGAAGCGGCAAGCTCTTCCTTCAAGCGCTCGGCCTGGAAGTGGGCGATGAGCGGGTCGAGGATGAGGTCCAGCTCCCCGTCCAAAACCTCCTGCAGACGGTACACGGTGAGGCCAATGCGGTGGTCGGTGACCCGGGACTGGGGGAAGTTGTAGGTGCGGATCTTTTCCGAGCGGTCCCCGGTGCCCACCTGCGAGCGCCGCTGTGCTGCCAAAGCTTCCTGCTGCTCCCGCTGTTTGATTTCCAGAAGCCGGGATTTCAAGATGCGCATGGCCTTGGCGCGGTTTTGAATTTGCGAGCGCTCATCCTGGCAGGAAACGGCAATGCCGGTGGGGAGGTGGGTGATGCGCACCGCCGAATACGTGGTATTCACCGATTGACCGCCATGGCCCGACGAGCAAAAGGTGTCAATGCGCAGCTCCTTGGGGTCAATTTGGATTTCCACGTCCTCGGCTTCCGGGAGCACCGCCACCGTGGCTGCTGAGGTGTGGATGCGGCCAGAAGCCTCGGTGACCGGCACCCTTTGCACCCGGTGGACGCCGGACTCGTACTTCAAGCGGGAGTAGGCGCCCCGTCCCTCGATGAGCACCACCGCTTCTTTCACCCCGCCCAGGTCGGCCTCGGAAAGCTCGGTAATGGTTGCCTTCCAGCCCTTGGCCTCCGCGTACCGCAAATACATGCGCAAAAGCTCGCCGGCAAAAAGCGCAGCTTCCTGTCCGCCGGTGCCGGCGCGAACCTCAAGGATGACGTTGCGGCTGTCGTGGGGATCGGCGGGGAGGAGCATGAGCTTGAGCTCGGCTTCCGCTTGCTCCAGCGCCTCGTTCACCTGGGAAAGCTCCTCCTCGGCCAGCGCCAGAAGCTCGGGGTCCTTTTCCTCGGCCAGCATGGCCCTGGCTTGCGCTTGCCTTTCCCGCAAGCTGCGGTAGGCGCGGATGGACTCCACCACCGGCGCCAGCTCCGCCACCTTGCGGGAAAGCTCGGCCAGGCGCTCGGGGTTGGCCAAAACCTCGGGGGAAGCCTGCTCTTCTTGCAGGCCCTGGAAGGTCCTTTCGATTTCCTCAAGCTTGGGGAGAAGGTCGTTCATGGGTAAAAACACCACGAGCGCCAGGGTCACACCGCCGCCCTGACGCTCGAGCTTTCCGTCCCGTTACTGCTTCTTGCCGTAACGGCGCTGGAAGCGCTCCACCATACCGGCGGAGTCCACGAACTTCTGCTTGCCGGTGAACAGCGGGTGGCACGCCGAGCAAATTTCCAGCCGCAGCTCCTTTTTGGTGGAGCGGGTTTTCCAGGTGTTCCCGCACGCGCAGTGCACCTCCACCTCGTAGTACGGTGGATGAATTCCCTCTTTCATAACACCTCCCGGCCCACCTCGCGGTGGGATGGTGAGTGTAGCAGCCTCGCGCCAAGGATGCAAACGCGCAACTTGGCGTTCTGGCCTTGGCTCGGAACGGCGGCTGCCGCTGGGTTACACTGGCCCGTGCGCTTTGAAAAGCCTTTGGTGGAAGGCGTCCTCCTGCGAAGGTACCAGCGGTTTTTGGCCGACGTGCGGCTGAACGACGGCCAGGAGGTGGTGGTCCATGTCCCCAACTCCGGCAGGCTCACCGGCGTTTTTCACCCGGGCCGCCGCTGCTGGCTTTTGCCCACGGTTTCGGGGAAGCTGCGGTTTCGCCTGGAGATTGTGGAGGTGGGAAGCACGCTGGTTGGGGTCAACACCCTGCGGGCCATGCGCTTGGCGGAGGAAGCGCTGACCTCCAACCTGCTTTTGCTTCCCGGTCTTAACCGGCCGTTTTCCGTACGGCGAGAGGTGGTCCCCGCCCCTGGGAGCCGGCTGGACCTGCAGCTGGTGGACCGACGCGGTGTTTTCTGGGTGGAGGTCAAAAACATCACCATGGTGGAGGGCGGCGAGGCGCTGTTTCCCGATGCGGTGACGGCCCGCGGGGCCAAGCACCTGCGGCTTTTGGCAGAGCTGGCGGCAGGTGGGGAGCGCACGGCGGTGGTGTACGTGGTGCAGCGAACCGACAGCCTGCGGGTGCGGGCGGCAGCGGAGGTGGATCCCCATTACGCCCGGGCTGCCTGGGAGGCGGCGCAAGCCGGCGTGGTGTTTGCAGCGGTGGAGGTGGCGGCAAGCCTCGAGGAGCTCAGGCCCGCGCGGCCGCTACCGGTGGTGTTGCAGCCTGCGGGCTAGCGGACGGCAGCCGCTTCCGTGAGCTGGCGGATGGCGTCCTCCACTTCCGCCACCACGTAATCGGGGGTGGAAGCACCGGCGGTGATGCCCACGCAGCGAACGTTGTCAAACCATTCGGGGCGCAAGTTTTCCGCACCTTGGATGAGGTAGGTGGGTTTAAAGCGCTGGCAAATCTCAAAAAGATGCCGGGTGTTGGCGGAGTTTTTGCCGCCAATGACCAAAACCAGGTCCACCTCCGGATCCTGGGCCAGCTTGCGGGCGGCGTCCTGGTTTTCCTTGGTGGCGTAGCAAATGGTGTCGGCCCGGTGGGTGTTGGGGTTTTGGCTTTCGATGTACCGCACCACCTCTTCGAAGTCTTCGGCGTTGAGGGTGGTCTGGTACAGGATCTTGATAGCCGGAAACTGGCGCCAGTCCACGGCCCGGGCTTCCTCCAGGCTTTGAATCACGTGGTAGCAGGCGGGGTCCAGGTCGTGGGTGTAACCAATGACCTCCCGGTGGCGACGTTCCCCGATAAAAACCAAATGCATGCCGGCTTCCAGGGCGCGCTTGGCTTCTTTATGGATGTCGTACACGAACTTGCAGGTGGTGTCCAGGATTTCCAGGCCCAGCTCCCGGGCCTTTTGATGGAAGGAAGGCGGCACTCCGTGGGCGGAAAACACAATGACCGGCTCGGTGGCCTCCTCCATACGCTGCACGGTGCGAACGCCCAGCTTTTCGAGGTCCGCGACCACCCGCTCGTTGTGGACCACTTGACCGAGGATGGCGGCTTTTCCGCCGCTTTGGGCAAACCGGCGCACTTTGATGTCGGCCACCCTTACCCCGGAGCAAAACCCGTACTTTTCCGCGCGCTTGATCTTCACACCCATACCGCCTCGGCTAACAGTTTGGCGTCAAAAAAGCTTCCGGGCCCCAGCCGGCCAGCCGCTTTTGGTAGGCTTCGAAGGAAGCCCGGACGTCGTCCATGTGGTCTCCACCAAACTTGGCGAGGAACGCCCGCGCCAACACAAAGGCCACCACGTTTTCCAGGATCACACCTAAAGCGGGAACTGCGGTCACGTCCGAACGCTCGTAAGCGGCCGGTCTTGCTTCCAGCGTGGCCAAATCCACGGAAGGCAGGGGCTCCCGGAGGGTGGAAATGGGCTTCATGGCCGCCCGCAGCACGATGTCCTCGCCGTTGGTGACTCCCCCCTCCAGACCACCGGCGTGGTTGGAGCTGCGGCGCAGGCCCCGGGTGCCGGGCACGATGGGGTCGTGGGCTTTGGAACCCGGCCCCAACGCCACCTCCCAACCCGCTCCGATCACCACCGATTTCACCGCTTGCACCGCCATGACGGCTTGCGCCAGCTGTCCGTCCAAGCGCTCGTCCCACTGGGTGTAGGAGCCCAAGCCCGGGGGAACGCCCCGGGCCACCACCCCAACGATGCCGCCCAGGGTGTCGCCCTGGTGTTTGACGGCTTCCACGTAAGCCACAAGCTCCGCCTCTTTTTCCGGAAAGGGCGTGCGCAGGGGGGAGTGGTCGTCCACCTGGGCCAAAAGCTCAAAGGAAGGGGGCCCTGGGTGCAGCACCTTTTCCCCAAGGGCCAACACCCCCGAGCGAACCTCCACCCCGAAGTTGGCCAAGAACTGCTTACACACCGCCCCTGCGGCCACCCGCGCCGCGGTTTCCCGCGCCGAGGCCCGCTCCAGGACGTTGCGGAGGTCCTCCCGGTGGTTGAACTTCCAGGCACCGGCAAGATCGGCGTGCCCCGGCCGCGGGGCAGTGACCTGCCGACGCGCGGCTTGCGCCGGGTCGGTTTCCCAAGGGTCCATGATCTTCGCCCAGTTTTCAAAGTCCCGGTTGCGGATGGCGAGCACCAACGGCGAGCCCAGGGTGACTCCGTTGCGGAGGCCGGCCCGCACCTCCACCTGGTCCTTTTCGATTTTTTGGCGACCTCCACGGCCAAAACCGTGCTGGCGGCGGGCCAGCTCCCGGTCAATGGCTTCCCGGGAAAGGCGCAAGCCCGAAGGCAAACCGGAAAGCACCGCCAAAAGCTCAGGGCCGTGGGACTCCCCGGCGGTGATAAGGGAAAGCATTAGCTCTTGCCTCCGCCCCCGGCTTCGAAAGTTACCGGCAAGGTCAGCGTTTGTTCCCCTCGCTGGACGGTAAACGGCACGGTTTCGCCGGGAAGGTGGTCGCCCAGGGCGTACATGTAGTCGTAAATGTTGTGCACCACCCGCTCGCCCACCTTGATCACCACGTCCCCCGCTTGCAGGCCGGCCTTTTCCGCCGCCGATCCGCCACGCACCCCGGACACCTTAACCCCTCGCCCTTCCCAACCGTACTCGGGGATAAGTCCGGTGCGCACCTTGAAGCTGCGGCGGGGACCTTCTTCCTGCGCCACTTTTTGATAAGTGGGCCGCTCGGGGAGGTTGGCCACCGCCCGGACGGTGTCGGTGGCAAACTGCACCACCCTGGCAAAGCCCGGGTAGTTGAGCTTTTCCGCGTCGTCGCTGGGCCTGTGGTAGTCCTCGTGGGCACCGGTGAAGAAGAACAGCACGGGAATGCCGGCGCTGTAAAAGCTGGAGTGGTCGGAAGCGCCGTAGCCACCGGCGGAAGTGGTGAGCTTGAGGTGGTGGTTGCGGTTGAGCTTGGGGATGAGCTCCGCCCATTCCTTGGCGGTGCCGTAGCCGCCCACGGTAAGGGCTGGACCTTTCTTTGGTCTTCCCACCATATCCAGGTTCACCATGGCCACCACCCAATCCTTGGGCAGGGGGAAGTGCTGGAGCAGGTACGAGGAGCCCAAAAGCCCCAGCTCCTCAGCGCCAAAGGACACAAACAGCACCGAGCGCCTGGGCGGATGAGCGGCCAGCTGGCGGGCAATTTCCAAAAGCGCTGCCACACCGGAGGCGTTGTCATCGGCGCCGTTGTGCACAGCGCGCACGTCGGGTGCTAGGGAGTTGCTTCCCGGGCCACCAAAGCCCAGGTGGTCGTAATGGGCTCCCACCACCACCAGCTCGTGGCCCACCACGGGGTCGGTGCCCGGCAGCATAGCTAAAACGTTGGCCGTTTGCCGCCGCTCTGGCTGAAGGTCGGCTTTGATGCGGGCGGTCACCGGAAGCGGCCGGGAAGCCGGCTCGCGGCGGGAGTCCATGCGCTCCTGCAACTCCCGCAGGGTAAAACCCTGGCCGGCAAACAAGCGCTCGGCCAGAGGCGTGGCAATGGCCATCACCGGCACCCCGGCATCGGCAAAGGAGTAATCAAAGGGCACCTTCACCGGCTCCCCGGACTCCTTGGAGGCGGGACCGGTGGCGATGAGCACCGCAGCCGCACCTTTGGCCACCGCGTCGGAAACCTTACGGCGCAGCGGCAGGTAAGGCGCAAAGGGGGAGGAAGGGTCGTCTCCCGCGGGGGAAAAGCGCAACAAAAGCGCCACCTTGCCCTTCACGTCCACGCCTTGGTAGTCGTCGTAGCCGGCCTCCGGCGCGGAAATCCCGTAGCCCACGAACACCACTTCGCCTTCCGCTTCCCCGGATGCGGAAAAGGGCACAGGGGCAAACTCCTGGGGTTGGGCTTGTAGCGTCACGGCCCCGGAAAAGCTCAAGGCGTTTGCAGGCCCCGGGGTGACGTTGGCCACAAAGGTAAAAGGCTGGAAAAAGCTGCCCTCCTCCCCGGCTGGAGAAAGCCCTAGAGCGGCAAAGCGCTGGGCAATGTAGGAGGCGGCCACCTGCGCCCCCACGCTTCCCGCCCGCCGCCCCTCTAGCCCGGAGGAAGCCAGGAAGTACACATCCCTCCGGAGGCTGGGGAGATCCGCAGCAACCGCAAGGCCTGCGGCCAAAAGAAGCGCAAGAAACGGAAGCTTTTTCATGCACCCTCCACGGGGAGTTTAATCCACCAGCATCGCCGGCGAGAACGGGGTATCCAAAGCCGCTCGGCAGGCGATTGTGGTTGTGCTGAGCCTGCAACGCTGTTTCGCAAACCCCAGGCCTGTGGTAGCCTTTTTAAAAAAGGAGGACCATATGCGGCTGGTTCGTTTTGTCCTGGCTTTATTGCTCACCCAAAGCCTTGTGGCTTACGGGGAAACCCGTAAAGAAGTGCCCCTAAAATTGGGCTCCTGGATGACGCTGGAGGCCTCCGAGCCGCCGGTGACCCTGCACCGTTGGCTCTTGGACAAGCACCCAGGCCCGGTGCCCAACAGGGACTGGTACTTTGACCCCAGCTACCACCAGCTTTTGTTTTTCCAGGTGGAGTTTTCCAACCCCACCGGTCACGATTACAACCTCCACTATCTGGTGGAGCTTCTGGACGGCAAAAACGAGGTCATTGACGGGTTTCGCGGGGTGTTGGAGCTGGACGACGGCAAGGTCCACCAGCTGGTAAACGCGGTGTTCCCCACCTCCCAGTTTGGCCTCCGCCACGCCCGCAAGGTCCGCGTGCGCTTCACCGTCACCCCGGATTGATGGGCGCGGCGTGAGGCGATAGTTGCGCCCGTTTGCAACGAGTTAAGAAAGCTGGCAGTAGCCGTGCTGGCTACTTGTTGAAAAAAGCTCGGGAGCTGCGCACCGCATAAGTGACTTGGCACGTGAAAACGTGGTCCTTGCATCGGGGGTGGGGAGGGCTTAGGATGATGGGTGATGCGGATCACTTCCCTTGCGGGCCTGCTTTTGGCCACCGCGCTGTCGGCTGAAGAGCTTTTCGTGCCGGTGGCGGTGCAAAAGCAGGGGCAGGAAGGGGCGTGGTGGAACACCGAGGTTTGGGTGGTGAACACCACCGGTTCTGTGGCCCACTGGGGCGTGGTGTTCCTGCCAGCAGGCCAGGGCAACGCCGAGCTTTTGCGGCAGGAGCCGGAGCGCATCGAGGAGCTTGCGGGTTTTGCTTCCGCGGTGTACACGGATTTGGTACCGCAGGGAGAGCTGGGGGCGTTGCGCTTTGTGGTTTCCCCGGGGGTGGTGGTGGCGGCCCGCATTTACAACGCTTCCGGGCGGGTTTCCTCAGGGCAGGTGATCCCGGCGCTGTCGCGGCAGGAGGCGGTGCGCCGCGGGGAGGTGGTGCACCTCACCGGTTTGCGGCGAAGCGCCCAGTTCCGCACCAACGTGCTGCTGTTTTGCCCGGGTCCGGAAGGGGCTACCGTGCGGCTGCGGGTGGTGGGGGAGCGGGGTGAGGTTTACGGTGAGCAAACCTACGGCCTGGCCCCGGGGGGGCTTTTGCCGTTGGACGACGTGCTGTTGAGCTTTGGCGTGCAAAGGGCGGAAGCGGCCCGCATTGAAGCCAGCGGCAGCGCGCCGTTTTTCCTGTTAGCTTCGGTGGTGGACAGCCGTTCCGGTGCGGCTTCCCTCCATTGGCCACAGAGGCCTGCCGGGTCCCGCTAGCGGTCATCGAGAAATCCAAGCGACAGCCACAAAACCGGCTTACGCCGGCTTGGTTTCCCTGCGGATAAACACCAGGGTGCGGTCGTCGCCGGGGGTGGGGCTTTGGGAGTACGTGGAAAGCTCCTGCTCTACCTGCTCCCAGAGGTCTTCCAGAGGCAGGGTTCGGTAGGACCGGAGAAGCTCGGAAAACCGCTCCAGCCCAAACTCTTCGCCGTGGGCGTCGGTGGTTTCCGTGACCCCGTCGCTGTAAAGCACCAGCGTGTCCCCGGGCTGGAGGGCCACCTGCTCCTGGCTGTACTGTTGATCGGCAAACATCCCCAGGGGTGGGCCGGTGGACGTTAAGGCTTTGACCTCCCCTGGCGCGGTCACCAGCACCGCCGGGCAGTGGCCGGCGTTGCAATAGGTCACCACCCCGGAAGCAGCGTCCAGCTGCGCCAAAAAAGCAGTGGCAAACTTGCTGGCATCGGTGCGGGCGTAAAAAAGCTGCGATACCCGGTTGCACACTTCGGAGGGCGGGAGGTTGAGGTGCAAGGGGCCGGCGAAGAGGGCTTCCAGGGAGGCCGCCAGCAGCGCGGCGCCAATGCCTTTGCCCGACACGTCAGCCACCAGCGCTGTACAGCCGTTGTCCGAGCTTAAAAGCTGGTAAAAGTCCCCGGAAACCACCCGGGAAGGCACGTTTCCCCCCAGGATGGCGTAGCCGGGAAGCTAGGGGATTTCCTCCCGGAACAGCCCCACCTGAATGCGCCGGGCCAGCGCCAGCTCTTGCTCCAGGCGTTTCTTTTCCGCAGCCTCCAGGGCCAGACGCAGGTTGCGCAGGCGCATGGCTGCCACCGAAGCCAGGGGCACCACAAACTCCAAGTCCTCCTGGGTGAAGCTGCGCACCGCCAGGCGGGAGGCGCACACTAAAAGCCCCAGAGCCACGTCCTCGGTGAGCAGGGGAACGGCCAGAATACTGCGCACCCCCACTGCACGCAAGCTCATGGCCTGCTGGAAGCGGGCGTCGGTGAAGGCATCCACCACCAGCGCTGCGGCTTTTTTGTCCACCACCTCCCTTACCAGCGAGCGGGAAAGCAAAAGCTTGTCGTAGCAGTCCTTTTGGCAGCGGCTGGCGGCGCACGCAAAGGAGCCGTCCTCCCCTTTGAGGAAAATGGCGGCCTGGTCGGGGTGGAGTTGGTCGAAAATCTGGTCCAAAACCAGCGTCAAAAGCCCCTCTTCCGTGACCTGCGAGGCCAGGGCCTCATGCACCTTGGCCAAAAGCGACAGCCTTTCGGCGTACCGGTGCAGCGTCTCCTTGGAAGCTTCAGCGGTGACCGGCAAGGCGTCCACGCCGCTGTCCTTGAGCACTTTGGCTACAGGCTTTAGAAGCGTGGTTTCGCCTATTTCCCGGTCGGAAACCTCCGCCGGCGCGCCGCACTCCAGCACCTGGATGCGCACCTGACCCAGCTGCAGGGCGTCGCCCATCCGGAGGGCTTGGGGCCCTGTGAGACGGTGACCGTTAACGAAGGTGCCGTTGCGGGAGCCCAAATCCTGGACGGTCCAGCCGTGGGGCCCCGGTTCAAAGAGGGCGTGGCGGCGGGAAAGCGAAAGGTCTTTGAGGGAAAGCGTGACGTCCTCCGCCCGCCCCACGGTGACCGGGCCGGTGAGGAACGCACGCTCAGCGGTGGAACCGTCGGGAAGGGTGATGGCGAGCCTAAGCATGACCGGCCAAATGCGGGAAGCCCGGGTGGATGCTCACGGGGTGCGCTCCACCTCCCCAGCCATGGGCACAAAGCGAACGGGAATCACGTCCTTTTCGCTGTACCCCTCGGCTTCACGGGTAATGACCTTGAGCTGCTGGTAAAAGGAGCCCACGGGGATCACCAGCCGCCCCCCCACCGCCAGCTGCTGGAGCAACGGCTGCGGGATCTTTTCCGGAGCGGCGGTGACGATAATTCCGGCAAAAGGCGCTTCCTCCGGCCAGCCCCGGTACCCGTCCCCCACCCGCACCTGCACGTTGGCGTAACCCAGGCGCTTGAGCCTTTCCGCCGCCTGCGCAGCCAGGGTGGGGCGAATTTCGATGGTAAACACCTGGCAGCCCATGGCGGCAAGCACCGCCGCTTGGTAGCCGGAGCCGGTGCCCACTTCCAGCACCTTGTCTCCCGGTTTGACCTGCAGCAGCTCGGTCATGAGCCCCACGATGTAGGGCTGCGAGATGGTTTGCCCTTCGCCAATGGGCAGCGGGTGATCCTCGTAGGCCTGGTCGCGGAACTCCTCGGGAACGAAGAGGTGGCGGGGCACCTCCCGGAGGGCCGAAAGCACACGCTCGTCCTTCACCCCGCGGGCGGCAATTTGCGTTTGCACCATGGCCGCCCGCACCGCCGCCCATCGGGCATCGTCCTGGGGCTTCTTGCCGTCGTTGCCGCAGCTGCCAAAGATGCCCAAAAGCGCCAAAGGCCAAATCACCCACATCCTCGTCACGGCCCACCTCTGGCCACGAAAACGTCGGCCCCACCCACCACCGTGCGCAGCAGGCGGGCCGAAAGCACCGCATCCTCCTCCAAGGCCCGATCAAAAATCGTGAGGTCCGCGAAAAACCCGGGGGCAATTTGCCCCCGCTTTTCTTCCTCAAAAGCCGCGTAAGCCGCCCACTCGGTGAAGCCGGCAATGGCTTCCGCCGGCGAGAGCCGCTCTTCCGGGTTCCAACCTTCCTCGGGCTGGTTTTGCGGGGTTTTGCGGGTCATGGCCGCCCAGAGCCCCAAGCGGGGATCGGGGTTTTCCACGGGAACGTCGGAGCCCAAACACAGGCGAGCCCCTGCCGAAAGCAGGGAACGCCAGCGGTAGGCCCAGAGGATGCGTTCGGGTCCCAGGCGGGAGGGAGCCCAGGGCATGTCCGAGGTGCAGTGGGTGGGCTGCACCGAAGCAATGACCCCCAGCTGGGCAAAGCGTGGGACGTCCTCCGGCCGCACGATTTGAGCGTGTTCGATTCTGGGGCGCAGGGAGGCGGTTTTAGCGGCCAAAACCTCCTGGTACACGTTCAAAACCTGGTGCACCGCTTCATCACCAATGGCGTGGATGCAGGGCTGAAAACCGGCCGCCGCAATGCGCGCCACGATCTCCTTGAGCTTGGCCACCGGCGTCACCGCCAGGCCCACGTGCCCCGGGGCGTCGCTATAGGGTTGGGAAAGCCACGCCCCGCGGGAGCCCAAAGCCCCGTCGGCGTAAAGCTTCACCGCCCGAACGGTGAGCATGCCCCTTTCGTCCCGCTGGATGCCCCTGGCAAACTCCTGGGCGAGAAGCTCCGGGTTGCTGCCGTCCAGCATGACGTACACGCGGATGGGAAGCTTCCCGCTCTGGGCGAGCTTCCGTAAGGAGGCAAGCTCGCTGCTTCCGGTTCCGGCGTCGTGGAAGGCGGTAAAACCTAAAGCGGCGAGCTTCTCTGCGGCCTTGAGCTGCCGGCGGGCGAGGTCTTCCGGGCTGGGCGCGGGGAGGATCCTTTCCACCAGATCGGTGGCGGCATCCACCAGCACGCCGGTGGGTTGGCCTTTTTCATCCCGAAGGATTTGCCCCCCTGGCGGGTCCGGGGTGGCGGCGCTGATACCGGCCAGCTCCAGGGCTTTCTGGTTCACCAGGATGGCGTGGCCGTCCACCCTCCGGGCCAGCACCGGATGCTCAGGCAGCGCCTGGGAAAGCTCCCGGTGGTGGGGGAAGCTCTTTTCCGGCCAGAGGTTCTGGTCCCAACCCCGGGCCAGGACCCAGCTCCCCCGGGGAAGGTCAGCGGCTTTTGCCGAAAGGCGCCGCACCACCTCCTGAAAGCTCGGGCTGCCCGTGAGATCCACGGTTTCCAGGGCCAAGCCAAAGCCGGTGAGGTGGCCGTGGCTTTCGGTAAAACCCGGGTACACGTGGGCTCCGGCGAGGTTGACCACCTCCTTGGCCTTCTTTTGCCAGGACCGGGCCTGGCTTGGCGGCACCAGGGCCACGATCTTGCCGTCCTTGACGGCTATCTCCACGCGCCGGGCCCCTTCGGGAAGGTGCACGGTGCCACCTACCAGCAAACGGTCCACCGGAGGGGGACTTCCGCAGGCAGTTGTTAAAAGCAGCATAAACACCCAAAAACCAGCTCGCACCTCTTCACTGTACCCCTTGCTCCACGCCCTTGCAAACCCCTAAGCTTTGCAGCGGAGGTGCCCATGAGCCAAGCCCGAGGCTTAACCCGCAGAGAAGCGTTGGCAGCCATTCCGGCGCTGGCAGCGGCGCAGGCGGTCAAACCTGTAGCTTCTCCGCAGCCGCTACCGGTGGCGGTGGCTTCCAGCAACGGCTTGCAGGCGGTGGCGGAAGCCGTCAAGCGCATGGAGCAGGGTCTTCCCCCGGTGGAAGCGGCGGTGGCCGGGGTGAGCCTGGTGGAGGCCGATCCCAACGACGTGACCGTGGGTTATGGCGGCCTGCCCAACGAAGAAGGGGTGGTGCAGTTGGACGCCGCGGTGATGGACGGCACCACCATGCGCGCCGGTGCGGTGGCGGCGCTGGAGGGCATCAAGCATCCCTCCCAGGTGGCGCTTACGGTCATGCGCCGCACCACGCGGGTGCTGCTGGTGGGGGAAGGGGCCAAGAAGTTTGCCTTGGCGCACGGTTTTAAAGAGGAAAAGCTCCTCACCGAAAGGGCCCGCAAGATTTGGCTTTACTGGAAGGAAAACGCCGCGCCCGGCGATGATTGGCTTCCCGACCCCAAGGAGCTGGAGGACCCCGACCTTCGCTGGTTCGTGGAAAAGTTTGGGGATGCCTACTTCCGTCCCCAGGGCACCATTCACCTTTCGGCGGTGGATGGGCAAGGGCGGGTGGGGTGCTGCACCACCACCTCAGGCTTGTTTTTCAAGCTCCCCGGCCGGGTGGGGGACTCACCGCTCGTGGGCTGTGGGCTTTACTGCGACGGGGAGCTGGGTTCCGCCGGTGCCACCGGGCATGGGGAGTCCAACATCATCGTGGTGGGCGCCCACACGGTGGTGGAGTTCATGCGGCAGGGGAAAAGCCCGGAAGAGGCCTGTCTGGCCACCCTGCAGCGGGTGGTGCGCAACACCCGGGAGGCCTACCTCAAGGATGCCCAGGGAAGGCCCAAGAACAACCTCACGCTTTACGCCGTGAACCTGCGGGGTGAGGTGGGAGGGGCAAGCATTTGGTCTGGCGCGCAGTTTGCGGTGTGCCGGGCCGGTCAAGCCCCGGAACTGCGCCCCTGTGCTTACCTTTTTGAGCGGCCGCGGCGGACGACTTAGGTAGCCTCAGGGCCCTTGCAAATTCTTTGACGGTTCGCCATTGTAAGTAATGGAAGGTCGGTAGGTGCACCGACCGGGAGGTGTTTATGCCCGTGTACGAGTACGCCTGCCAGGACTGCAAGAAGCGCTTTGAGGTGCGTTCAAGCCTCGAGGAGCGGGAAAAAACCAAGGTGCAGTGCCCCGACTGCAAATCCGAAAAAGTGGAGCGGGTGTTTTCCGCTTTTTACGCCAAAACCTCCCGCAAGAGCTGAGGGGGGCGTTTTCCTTCTTCCTTGAAAGCTCGGGGCAGGTTCGAACAAGGACGCTTGCTCCCCCTGCTGAGGCCCATGGCCGCGGCGCCAGGAAATGCTGCCGTCTGGCCGGGTGTTAGAATCCACAGGCGCGCTTTTCTGGCGCGCGCCGGAGGGGTTTTGAAGAAGCACGGGAGATGGCGAGCGTTGACCCGGTGGAGCTCCTTTTGGGGAGCTCTGCTGGTGCCGCTCCTGATGCTGGTATCGCCGGCCCTTTGCCGGGAAGCCTCGGGCAAGGTGGTGCTGGGGGCCTGGAACGTGGTGTGCTGCATCGAGGAGGGAGCTTGCGCCCCGGAGGGGCCGGCCACCTCAGCGTGGGTTCCCAGCGGCTCGGACTCCTGCTCGGATACGCCGGTTCCGGCGCGGGCGGGGCAAACCCCGGCTGTTGTTTCCGCGAGCTTAGGAGCGTGCCTGGAGGTGGTGCCGCCCCAGCCTCCAGCCTTCCCGGAGCTGCGCACCGCAGCTTTCCTCCTTCCCCCTTGCCGTGCCTGGCGCACGGTGTTCCTTTTGATTTAGACCCCAGCTTTTTCCTTTCAACGCTTTAGCATTTTCCGCAAGCAAAACTCAAGTTTTTGCTGTCAAAACCCAAGGAGGTAGGAATGAAGGTGTGTGTGCTGTCAGCGTGTTTGCATAGCTCTTTGCTTTTGGTGGGGGCCACCGCGTTTTCCGCACCGCCGGTCATCTCGCCGGAGGTGCTGGAGCAGCAGGTGCTGGCCGCTTTTCCGGAAATCACGGCCGCCCAAGCGGCGCTGGAGGCTGCCGAAGGCGAGCTCAAGGCGGCCCGGCTCTTGCCCGATCCGGTGCTGGAGGTGGGGGCTTTACACAGCCGCGAGCGCCTGGGAGCCGCTGCTGCCACCCGCGGTCTTGGGGCGGTGGCCTGGGAGGTGCCGTTGCCCTGGAGCTACCGGCCCGGTAAGGCAGTGGCGGCGGCCGGTGTGAGGGAGGCTGCGGGTGCTTTGGCCCGCACCCAGCTGGAGGTGAGGGCCCGGGTGCGGGCGTTGGTGGTGGAGCTGGCGGCCGCCCAGGAGCGGGTGGACATCGTGAGCCAGCAGCACCAGCTCACCGCCGAATTGGCCCAGCTCATGGCCTTGCGGGTGGAGCTGGGGGAAAGCCGGGAGCTGGAGCGCTTGCGGCTTCTGGTGGAGCTGGAGCGGGTGGGCCGGGAGCTGCAGCTGGCCCAGGCGGAAGTGCAAGCATTGGCCGGGGTGCTGGCGCGGTTGGCCGGTAGGTTGCCCGCTTCCTTCCGGCTGGAGGGTCGCTTGGGGGGGTCGGTGCCGGGTCTTGAAGATCAAGATTTGGTGGCCCGGGCGCTGGCCCAAAACCCCATACTGGCCGAGCGGGAAGCGCAGGTGGCGGCGGCTCGGGCCCGCCTTTCCCTGGTTTCCGGGGAGCGCAGCCCCACGGTGGTGGCCCGCTGGGAACGCAGCGAGGACGTGGATACCCGTTCCCAGGCTCTCTCTTTGAGCTTCCGCCTGCCCCTCTGGAACGCCAACCGCGGGCAACGGGCAGCAGCGGCAGCGCGGTTGCGGCAAGTGCAGGCGGAGCTGGAGGCCAGCCAGCGGGAAGTGGCGGCGGCGGTGCGGGCGGCGGCCGAGCGCCTGAGGGGTGCGCTGCAGGTGGCTGAAAGGCTGCGGCAAACCGCTTTGCCTTTGGCCCAGCGCGCCCAGGAACTTTCTGATTTTTCCCTGCGCCAGGGTGAAACCTCGCTTTTGGATGCCTTAGACGCCCGGCGCTCCTGGCAAGCGGTGGCTCTGGAAGAGCTGGAGGCCCGGCGGCAGCTGCACCTCTGGCGCGTGGAGCTGGAAAGCCTGGCGGCTTTGCCCATGGGCCCGCCGCTGGGGGTGGAGGCTGGGGTGAAAGCCGAAGGCCCAAATGCTTACCAAATCGTTCAGGAGGAAAAGCCATGAAAAAAGCTTGGAAAGCCATAAACGGAACCTTGCTGTTGCTGTGGGCCTTGATGTTGGCCACGGCCTGTCAAAAGCCAAAGACCGAAAGCGTGGCCGAAGATGAGCACACAAAAACCGAGCTGCCCCCGAACAGCATCCGGCTAAGTGAGCGGGTCATGGCCGAGTCGGGGATCCGCACCTTCAAGGTGCAGCCCATGGTGCTGCCCCACGTGATGGTGCTTAACGGCAGCGTGGGCTACAACGAAAACCGCTTGCTGCACCTGGCCGCCAACGTCAAGGGGCGGGTGGCGGAAATTGCGGTGGATTTGGGGCAGCGGGTTTCCCCCGGGGACCCGATCTTGCGGCTGGAATCGGTGGAGCTGGGGCGGGCCCGGGAGGAGCTGGTGCGGGCCCTGGCCGAGCTCAACGTTGCCGAGCGGGCACTGCAGCGGGCCCGCGCCTTAGCGGAAGCCAAGGCCATTGCCGCCGGTGAGCTGCATGCGCGAGAAGGGGAGTACCTGGTGAAAAAAGCGGCCGCCGAGGCGGCCGAGCGCACCCTGCACCTTTACGGGGAGTCGCAGGAAGCGGTGGACCGGCTGCGGCAATCGGTAAACAGCCACGACCCTGCGCGTTCCTTGGGGGGAGCGGCTTCGCTCACGCTCACCGCTCCTTTTGCCGGCCGCGTGATTGACCGCAAGGTCACCCCCGGGGCGCTTTTTGAGGCGCTGCAGCCGCTGGTCACCGTGGCCGACCTCACTTCAGTGTGGGTTTTCCTGCAGGCCTACGAGAAGGACCTGGCGGTGCTGCGGGAGGGTTTGCCGGTGACGGTGGAGGCCGAGGCCTTTCCCCACGAGAGCTTTGCCGGAAAGGTGGACTTTGTGGGCTCGGTGGTGGACCCGGCTACCCGCACGGTGCGGGTCCGCGCCACCGTGCCCAACCCCCAGGAAAAGCTGCGCCCCGGCATGTTCGTCACCGCGAAAATCATGGTCCCCCATGGGGAAGGCGGGGAAACCCCGAAACTGGCGGTGCCCCAAGGGGCCCTGCAAACCATGGACTCCCAGCCGGTGGTGTTTGTCCACCTGGGGGGCGGGGTGTTCGTGCGCCGGGCGGTGACCGTGGGCCACAGCTTTGACGGCTACACCGAGGTGCTTTCGGGCTTGGCGGCCGGCGAGGAGGTGGTGAGTGAGGGGTCCTTTGTGCTCAAGTCCGAGTTTTCCCGGGAAGCCCTGGTGGGGGAGGACTGACCATGCTGGCAAGAATCGTGGAATGGAGCTTGAAAAACCGCAGCTTGGTGCTGCTGGCTACCGCCCTTTTGGTGGTGGCCGGGGTGGCGGCCCTGTACCGCCTGCCCATTGACGCGGTTCCCGACATCACCAACGTGCAGGTGCAAATCCTCACCAAAGCCCCGGCCCTGGGGCCTCTGGAAATGGAGCAGTACGTCACCTACCCCATTGAAGCCGCTATGAACGGCTTGCCCAACCTCAAGGAAATCCGTTCGGTCACCCGCTACGGTCTTTCCGCGGTGACGGTGGTGTTTGCCGACCACGTGAACGTGTACTTTGCCCGCCAGCTGGTCTCCGAGCGGTTGGCCCAGGCCCGGGAGCAAATCCCCGAAGGGTTTGGCAATCCCGAGTTGGGGCCGGTGTCCACCGGCCTGGGCGAGGTGTTCATGTTCACGGTGGAAGGGGACTCCTTTTCCCCCATGGAGCGGCGGACCATCTTGGATTGGCTCATTGCCCCCAGGCTGCGGGCGGTGCCGGGGGTTACCGAGGTGAACGTGTGGGGTGGGCTCCCCAAGCAGTACGAAGTGGTGGTGGACCCCCGGCGGCTGGTGGCCTACGGGCTTTCCCTGCGGGAGGTGTTCCAAGCGGTAGCCCAGGGGACCCGCAACGCCGGGGGCGGCTACATCGAGCACAACCAGGAGCAGGTGGTGATCCGCGGCGAAGGGATGGTGGGGTCGCTGGAGGACATTGCCAAGATCGTTTTAAAAACCGATGAAAACGGGGTGCCGGTGACGGTGGGAAGCGTGGCCCAGGTGCGGGAGGGGTCCATGCTGCGCATCGGCGCCGCCACCGCCAACGGCCGGGGGGAAACGGTCATTGGCATAGTGCAAATGCTGGCCGGGGAAAACGCCCTAGATGTGGCCACCCGGGTGCGCAGGGCACTGGAGGAAATCCAGCCCTCTCTGCCCGAAGGTTTAAAGCTTGTGCCTTACTACGATCGGGCTTTGCTGGTGCGGCGGGTGATCGCCACGGTGGAGAAGAACCTGGTGGAGGGGGCTATCTTGGTGGTGGCGGTGCTTTTTGCCTTTCTGGGCCACCTGCGGGCGGGGCTCATTGTGGCTTCGGCCATTCCCCTTTCCATGCTCTTTGCCTTTCTGGGGATGGCCCAGACCCGCCTTTCCGCCAACCTCATGAGCCTTGGGGCCATTGACTTTGGGCTCATCGTGGACGGGGCGGTGGTTTTGGTGGAAAACGTGCTGCGGCGGCTGGGGCAGCAGGGTAGCTCCGAAAAGGACCTCCGGCGGGAGGTGGCCGAGGCGGCCGGCGAGGTGGTTCGGCCCATTGCCTTTGGCATTGGCATCATCATCCTGGTTTACCTGCCCATCCTCACCCTCACCGGTGTGGAGGGGAAGATGTTCAAACCCATGGCCTTTACGGTGCTCTTTGCGTTGGTGGCCTCTCTTTTGCTCACCCTGACCTTGATTCCGGTGCTGGCCTCGCTGTGGCTTAAGAAGATCGCCCACGCCCAGGAACCGCGGTTCGTAAGCCGCCTGCGGGTTCTGTACCTGAAGGCGCTTTCGGGATGCCTGCGGCGGCCGGGCCTGGTGGTGTCGGGGGCGGTGCTTGCGGTGGTGGCGGGTGGGGTGGTGGCGGCGCGTTTGGGTGCTGAGTTCATCCCCCGGCTGGACGAGGGGGATATCGCCATGAACGCGGTGCGCTTGCCCTCGGTGGCGTTGTCCGAGGCGGTGGCCGGGACCACCAGGATTGAAAAGGTGCTCCGGCGCTTCCCGGAGGTTGCCACCGTGGTCACCCGGCTGGGCAGTCCCGAATTGGCCACCGACGTCATGGGCATTGAGCTGGCCGATGTGTTTGTGATTTTGAAGGACCCAAGGCAGTGGCAGACAGCCAAAACCAAGGGTGAGCTGGTGGAGCGGATGCGGGAAACCCTGGAGCGAGAGGTACCGGGGACCGGCTTTTCCTTCACCCAGCCCATTGAAATGCGGTTTAACGAGCTGCTGGCGGGGGTACGCTCCGATGTGGCGGTCAAACTCTTTGGGGATGACCTGGAGGTGCTTCGGGAAAAAGGGGAGGCCATTCGCCGGGTGGTAGCGGCAGTGCCCGGGGCAGCGGACGTGAAGCTGGAGCAAACCGCCGGCTTGCCGGTCATGCGGGTGCGGGTGGATCGGGATCGCTGCGCCCGCTACGGGGTTTCGGTGGGGGAGGTGCTGGACACGGTGGAGGCCTCCCGGGCCGGCAAGGTGGTGGGAACGGTGTTTGAGGGGCAAAAGCGCTTTTCGCTGGTGGTGCGCTTCAGCGACGACGCTGCCCGCGGCCTGGAGGCCCTGGCCAACCTGCCGGTGGCCACACCTTCCGGAGCCCTGGTCCCCCTGGGGCAACTGGCGCACCTCACTCTGGAAACCGGCCCGGCCCAAATTAGCCGGGAAGCGGTGCGTCGGCGGATCGTGGTGGAGGCTAACGTGCAGGGTAGGGACGTGGCTTCCTTCGTGGCTGAGGCGCAGGAGCGCCTGGCCCGGGAGGTTTCTTTGCCGCCCGGTTACTTCATCCGCTGGGGAGGGCAGTTTGAAAACCTGGAGGCGGCCAGCAAGCGGCTGGCGCTGGTGGTGCCTTTGGTGTTGGCGCTCATTTTTGCCATGCTTTACTTCACCTTTGGCAGCGCGAAACATGCCGCTTTGATTTACCTCAACATCCCCATGGCCGCTACCGGCGGGGTTTTTGCCCTGGCCCTGCGGGACATGCCCTTTTCCATTTCGGCCGGGGTGGGCTTCATTGCCCTGTTTGGTGTGGCGGTGCTCAACGGCGTGGTTTTAATGAGCCAGGTGCGCAGTTTGGAAAAACAGGGGAACAGGTCGGTCTTTGAGGTCCTCCAGGAAGCCTGTGGGGCCCGCATGCGCCCGGTGCTGATGACCGCCCTGGTGGCGTCTCTGGGGTTTTTACCCATGGCTTTGGCCACCGGTTCCGGTGCTGAGGTGCAGCGGCCGCTGGCCACGGTGGTCATTGGCGGGCTTGTCACCTGCACTGCCCTGACGCTTTTTGTTTTGCCTACGGTGTACAGCGTGTTCTGGCGGGTCTTCCAGCGGGCACGGTAACAGAGGCAAAAGCTTCCGGCGTAAAAAAACGAGGGGCGCCGCAGCGCCCCTCGTGGCTTTGCCCGCAAGGGCCTCAGTTTAAGGGTGGATAGGACCACAGGATCTGTCCCGAGAGGGAGATGGCCACCAGGGTGCGGGCCCCGGGGCCTTGCCCCTGGTTCATGCCGCCGTTGCCGTTCATGCCACCGTTGCCGCGGTTGCCGCCCATGTGGCCGCGACCCATACCCCCTTGACCACCCTGGCCACCCTGGTTTCCTCCCGGGTTTTGAGGAGTGGAGTTGGGGCCGGCACCCACAAAGGCGTACACCCGATCGCCGGCGGCGGTGAGGCCGTGAGCCATGCCGGGGAGGTTCAGGCGCCACAGCTCCACGCCGTTGGCCAGGTGCAGGGCCACCAGCTGAGCGTTGGTGGTGGTGTTGTTGTTGGGGGTGAAGAAGCCCATACCCACGGGCACCAGCACCGTTTGCCCAACCACCAAGACCTCACCGAGCCCCGCTTGCGCCTGCCAGGTCCAGAGGACCTGTCCCGCAGGGGAGAGGACCACCAGCTCCATGCCGTTGGGGAACTGCTGTTGATCCAGGGTGGGACGAACCACCAGCACCTCACCGGTGGGTGCCACCACCGGCTCCATGCCGTCCATGCCCCCTCCCATCCCCATCTGCGCAAAGCCCGTAGTGGCCAAGCCCAGAACCAAGACCGAAATTGCTAGGATTTTTTTCATCTCTGTTGCCTCCTTTTCTAGGGCCCTCAGGCCCGCTTGAGACTTATGCACCTTTCATGCCACAACCCTGCTGTTCCTGGAAGGCCCTTTTGCCGGCTGGCTGGGGTGTCCTGCCTCACCCCTGGGGCAAGCTGCCCCTAGGGCCCTCAGTGCCGGTGGGGCCCCATGCCGGAAGGGGGACGGCGGGTGCTGTCACCCATGCCGCCGGCACCGCGTCCGCCCATATCCCCCGGGCGCATACCGCCCATGCCGCCCCCATGCCGCCACATTTCCGGGCTCATCCCTTGCGGCATGGGGCGGGAAAAGGGTTGCCGGGCGGGGGAAAAGGTGCAGAAGTGCCCGGCAGGAACCAGAAGCGGCGGAACCTCCGGCAAGCTGGAGCGCACCTCCACCGTGCCTTCAAAAACCGCCAGCTCAACGTTGGCGCTGCGGTCCACTTCCAGGCCGTAAGCTGTTCCCCGCACCGCCAGGATGGCTCCGGGTGTGGCCACCAAGCGCTCCTCCTGGCCGGTGATGGCCTCAAAAACCGCCCAGAGCCTGCCGCGCTTCAGCTCGATGAGCACCCCCGGTTGCTCCCCGGCTAGCACCGCCTGGGTGAGGGGGAAAAGCTCGAAGCGGGAGCCGCGGGTGGGAACCTCGATCACCGCCCGGCCAAACCAGCCGGTGCGCACCCGGTCACCGGCCAGGGCCACCGTGCCCACCTGGGCTCGACGTTCCGTTTGCCCGTGGGTGATGATCACCTTACTTTTCACTTCCGCAAAACGGTACTCCAGCGGCCCAGCGCTGGGCTCGGCCAACAGCAACAAGCAAAGGACACCAGCGTACTTCATGGTTCACCCTCTCCAGTGCTTTCGTTTTCAAAATTGATGCCAAAGCGCTTGAGCTTTCGTGCCAGGGTCTTGCGATCGATGCCCAGAAGCCGCGCCGCTTGGCTGCGGTTGCCCCCCACCCGGGACAGCACCTCCAGGATGTGGCTGCGTTCGGCTTCTTCCAGCGAGGTGAGGGCAGGCTCGGGGCTAGGGGAGGGTTGGTTGCGGGTTGGGGCGAGCGCCAAGAGCCGCCCCAGCTCCTGGGCGTCGGCGAGGCCCCGGGTGTTGATGAGCATGCGGCGCACCACCTGCTCCAGCTCCCGCACGTTGCCCGGCCAGGGGTGCTGGGCCAGCATGGCGAGGACCTCTTCCGTGGCGGGGAGCGTTTCCCCCAGCCCCAGCTCGGCGGTGATCTTCTGGCGGAAATGCTCCACCAGCTCCGGGATATCGGAAGCGCGGGCCCGCAGCGGGGGAAGGCGGATCTCGTACGCCGCCAAGCGGTAGTACAGATCGGCCCGGAACTTCCCCTCTTTCACCTGGGCCACCAGGTCCCGGTTGGTGGCCGCCACCACCCGCACCCGCACCGGGATGGGCTTGTCGCTCCCCAACGGGCGGACCAAGGAGTCCTGCAAAAAGCGCAACAGCTTCACCTGGAACGCCGGGGAAACCTCGCCAATTTCGTCCAGGAAAACCGTTCCGCCATCGGCACTGGCCAGAGCTCCTTTGCGGTCGGTGTGGGCATCGGTGAAGGCCCCCTTCTTGTGGCCGAAGAGCTCGCTTTCCAGCAACGAATCGGGGATGGCCCCGCAGTTCACCGCCACAAAGGGACCGGTGGCAAAGGGGGAGTACTGGTGCAGCGCTTTCGCCACCAGCTCCTTGCCGGTTCCGGTTTCCCCCAGCACCAGCACCGGCACCGGCAGCGGCGCCACCCGGGCAATGGCCTTGTACACCTCCACCATAGAGGGGTGGGAGCCCACAAACAAGCCGGGCATGGGTGGAAGCGCCGGCGCCGGTGGCGGTGGAGGCTGCAGAGCCTTTTCCACCACGGCCACCAGTTCCCGCAAATCAAAAGGCTTAGCCAGGTAGTCGTGGGCGCCCAGGCGGGTAGCGTCCAGGGCGGTTTCCAGGCTGCCCCGGGCGGTCATGAGGATGACCTTGGGGGCGTGGGGAAGCTTCTGGATGTCCGCCAAAAGCTCCAAGCCGTTTTCCCCGGGCAGATAAATGTCGCAGAGCACCAGCGCCACGGTTTCCTCGGCGAGAAGCCGGCGGGCGGAGGCGATGGAGGCGGCGCGCAACACCTGGTGGCCTGCTTTTTCCAAAGCCAAGCTTGCCATCTCGCGGATGCCCGCGTCGTCATCAACCACCAGTACTTTTGCCACGACTGGCCTCCCCGCTCAGCGGTAGGACTACGGTGAAGGTGCTTCCCGCACCGGGGGTGCTCCGCACGCCCACACGGCCCCCATGCCATGTTACAACCTCCCGCACGACCGAAAGCCCCAAACCCAACCCGGGCACTTCCCGCGCTGATTGTCCGCGCACGAAGCGTTGGAAGATGCGCTCCTGCTCTTCGGGGGCAATGCCGGGGCCGCGGTCTTCCACCTCCAAGAGCACCTGGTCTGTGCGGGAAAGCCGCACCATCACGGGGGCTTCCGGGGGCGAGAACTTGTGGGCGTTGGCCAGCAGGTTGTCCACTACCCGCGCCAAAAGCGAGCTGACGCCCCGCACCGGTGCCGGGCCGTCGCTCTGCCACTGCACGTTTCGCCCGGTGCCGGCCCGGAACAACTCCACCCGCTCCCGAACCAGCTGCTCCAGGTCCACCACCGGTGCATCGGGGGGGAAGGGGCGCAAGGTGAGGTTTTCCAGCTCCAGAAGGGTTTCCACCAGCTCGGCCAAGCGGGAAGACTCTTGCGCCACGAGCCCAGCCACCCGCTGGTGCTCTTCCGGGGAAAGCTCGTACTCGCTGAGAAGCTGGCTCAAGCCTTTAAGCCCCGCCAGCGGGGTTTTGAGCTCGTGGACCAAAAGGCGCCGGCTTTCCGCCGACTGCCGCTCGAGCTCCGCAACGCTTTGCGCCAAACGCAAGAGCTGCGCGACCCGCTCCTCCGGCGAAAGGCGCGGGTGTGCCGCGGTAGTCTCCAACCTTTGGGTGGCCTCCTCGATGTGGCGGAGGATGCGCAAACCCGAAAGCAGCACCACCGAACCCGAGGTCGCCGCCAGCGTGAGCAGAGGCGTTTCCCAGCCCAACCCCAGCAAGCTCACAACCCCTGCGGCCAGGGGGACCAAAACCGCAAGGGCTGCGGTGAGCGCCAGGGAAAGGGAAGCCCGGCGGCGCAGCACGGCGCCGGCCCAAACCAGCAAACCCGCAGCCAGAGCGGCCCCCCAGGGGGGGAGCCTTTGCAACAACCCTCCTTGGTACAGGCACTCGGCAAATGCCGCTTGCACCAGCACCCCGGCATCGGGGATTCCGGGCACCGAGGTAGGGGTAACCACCCGGTCTCCCAAGCCGGCGGCGGTAACTCCCAGGAAGACCACGCGCCCCTTCAGGATGCTGTGGGAGCCCTGGGCCTCCAGCACCGCGTTCACGCTCACCTGGGGGATGGCCCGGGCCCGGGTGCGGAAGTCGGGCCTTAAGGCACGGCCCACGGGAAGAGGAAGGGAGGGCGCCACCAGCCGCACCGCTTCCCAGGCCAAAGCGGGGAGCATGCGGTCACCCAGTTGCTGGGTGGAAGAAAGCCGCCGCACCACACCATCGTGGTCGCCGGCAAAGGTGGCGTGCCCCAGGCGAGCGGCTGCCGCCAGCTGCGGGCTGGGCCAAAGCCAGCGATCCCCGCTGTCGGTGGGCGCCACTGCCAACACCGCGGGGATTTGGGAAAGGGCGGAAGCGAGAAGCGCGTCGCCGGGGGCTGGTTCGGCCAGCAGCAGGTCCACCACCAGGCCCCGGGCACCCGCCTCCCGAATGGCCTCCACCACCTGGGCCAACCGCTCCCGGGGCCAGGGGAAGCGTCCAAAACGGGCCAGCGCCTGCTCATCCACCACCACCGCTGCCGTAAGGCGAGGGGGCCGATGGGGGGCCCATGACAACAGAAGATCCCGGAAGGGGAGCTCCCAGCGGTCCGCCAACCTGCTTCCCGCGAGCACCAGCACCACCAGAGCGGCCAGCACGCCCAACCGCACTTCGGGCGGCGCGCTTTTGAACGGTTGCGCCCTGGTCTTTCCAGTGCTGTCGGCTTTTGGCTCCGCCTTGGCCATGGTGACGTTACTATAGCTGGCCGGCCTGGCAAGACCCAGACGCCTTGACCATGGGTTCACCCGCGTCTTGCCGGCATGTTCTTGACATCCCCAAAAAAGTGTAGGACCTTTCGTCTGAAAGCGAAATGGCGCGCACGGCACTGTCCCTGGTTGTGGATCGCTTCAAGGCACTGGCCCACCCCGCCCGTTTGCGCATGATGGCCATGCTGGGTTTGGGGGATTTGTGCGTGTGCCAGCTCACCGCCGTCTTGCGCCTTGCCCCTTCCACCGTTTCTGCTCACCTGGCTGCCCTGCGCCGGGGCGGGTTGGTGGGGGAGCGCAAGGTGGGCCGCTGGGTTTACTACCACCTGGAGCCGGAAGGGGAAAGGCTTTTGGCCCAGCTCAGGGAGGAGCTGACCGGCGATCCGCAAATTGCCCAGGACGCCGCGCTGGTGGGCAAGCTCCGCTGCATTGACCCGCAGGTGCTGTGCGACGCCGACCTGGACCTCTCCCGCCTGGGCTTGCTTGCCCCCCAGCTCAAGCGTTAGAGCTTGACGCTTCTCGGTTTTTCCCTGGTTAACGGTTACGAGACAGCGTAACCAGGCTCAAGCAATGAAACTCTAGGATCTGCCTCCTGAAGCCCAGGCACAGCTACCGCCCGGCCGCAAGCACACCCGCTTGACAGCTTAGGGACGCACCGCTATATTTCGCAAGAAGACGAAATGAGATCCGTAAGCGCCTGCCGGTGGCCACCCATGTTCGTATTACCAGAAGGATTCCCCGACCCGCGGTGGCGGTTTGGTCCGGCCTCTCCTGCTAACCGGGCTGTACACAAAGCCGAAAACCCAGGCTTCTTGGGAACCGAAGACCGCGGGGACATCGAGCCTTTCCGAAAACGGTCCGGCGAAAAACCGGCGGGGCTTGACGCTGCCTGTGCCCCGAGCGAGATCGTTTTCATGGCCCAAAAGGTGACGAGAAAACAACCTGCCTTCGGAGGTGTCCTGTGCTGGAAAAGCTGCTGGTAGCCGGACTTGCGGCGGTGAAGGAGTACGTGGCCGCCCACGTGCTTACCTGTTTGGTGCCGGCGTTTCTGCTTGCGGGCGCCATGGTGACGTTCATTCGCCGGGACACCATCCTCCGGCTTTTGGGGGAGCAGGTCCACAAGCTCAAGTCCTTTTCTCTTGCCAGCGTGGCCAGCTTTTTGGTGGCTGCCTGCTCCTGCACGGTGATTCCGGTGGCCAGCGGCTTGTTTTACGGCGGTGCTGGGGTGGGTGTGGCGTTCATCGTGCTCTGGGTAACGCCAGCCAGCAACATCCTGGCCCTCACCTACACCGGCAGCATCCTGGGGGGCGAAATGGCCCTGGCCCGGGTGGCGGCGGCCTTGGTCATGGCCTTTGTGGTGGGGGGCGTCATGAGCTGGGCTTTTTCCGGCGAACGCCGGGAGCTTCCCCATCAGGTCCATGACCCGGACACCCATTCGGGGATGGTTGATCCCCGCCACTTGGTTTTGCTGGCTTTCTTGGTGCTTTCCCTGCTGCTGCCCAACTACCTGGTGCAGGGGGGCTCCTACGGCCGCAAGGTGGTGGTGTGGGCGTTAGCTTCGGGCGTGATGGCGCTTTACGCTTGGCGGGTTGTGGCCCGGGAGCTCATCCGCCAGTGGCTTGCAGAAACCTGGTGGTTTGTCCGCATCATCTTTCCGCTGCTGCTGGTAGGGGTCTTCGTGGTGGGGGTCGTGGGAGCGGTGCTACCCGAAGAGTGGGTTCGACGGCTGGTAGGTGGGAACGGGCTTTTGGCTTCCTTTGTGGCCACCCTTTTCGGTGCGGTCAGCTACTTTGCCACCATGACCGAGGCCCCTTTTGTGGACACCCTCATGAAGATGGGCATGGGCAAAGGGCCGGCTCTCGCCCTGCTGCTCACCGGACCCGGTCTTTCCTTGCCCAACTGGCTAGCCATTGCTCGCGTCTTCGGGGTGAAAAAAACTCTGGTTTATGTGCCCACCGTCGTGGTTCTTGGCACGGTGGTGGGCTGGGTTTTTGGCAACTTTGTCTTTTAAAAAGGAGGGAAAACCATGAAAATCGTGGTTGCGGGTCCCGGTTGTCCCCGTTGTCAAGCCACCGAACGGAACGTCATGAACGCCTGCGCCGAGCTCAACCTGGCCGCCGAGGTTGCCCATGTCACCCGCGTGGAGGAGTTTGCCCGCATGGGCGTGACCCTAACACCCGCCGTGATCGTGGACGGCAAGATCGTGGTGGCCGGCCGCGTCCCCACTGTGGATGAGCTCAAGACGTTGTTTTCCAAGCTTTGCTGATTCGTTCTTCCGCTTCGCCGGTTCGTTGGTCAGCCCGAGGCATTCGCCTCGGCGGCGGGCATCGTCCTCAAAGCATTAGCGGGCTTTTCCTGCCGAAACACTAGTACCTCCGCCTAAGAATCGGTTGGCAGCGAGGGCTTGCGGACAACCGCAGAGGCTTTACACTTTTTTCAGAAAACTCGAGGCCTTGTGAGCCGTGGGAGGGGTTATGCGGCGACCAATAGCGGGGCTTGCGGTTTTGCTGGTGCTGCTTTCGGGTTGTGGCTATCAGGGACCAACAGAGGAGCCGGTCCCTCGGGAGGTCAAGCGGGCCGGGGAGGAACTGCCTGATCAAGCCACGCTTGCGGAGGTGCGGGACTACCTAGAGCGGGCGTTCCAGCTGCCGCCGGACCGGCGGTTTCTGCTTGCCGTCACTGAAATGGCGCGGCTCGCTCTGGGGGATTCGAAAGCGGACACAACGGCGGTGTGGCAGGACAACGGTTGGGCCATTCGCTACGGGGAAACGCCCGTAGGGAGCCTGCCCGCCTGGCCGGTGTTTGAGGATTACTGGCAGCTGTTGCGTTCGTGGGCGCAGCAGTTGCAGCCGAAACTTGCCCCGAAGCTGAAGGACGACAACGGCAAAAAAGAGGCTTTGAAGCCCTCCCTGAATTTTTTGGAACAAGCCAAGGAGCTTGCCAACCGGTGGCAGCAAGGGCCATCGGCAAAAACGCTTGCCGATGCTGCTCAACTGGCGACGGTTTTGGCGGCCCATCATTTGGATTTGCTGGAAACCGGGGATGAAGTTTCGGCCCACGCTTTGGCCCTGGTGGCTCTGGCCGAGGTCTTCGGCCAGGAGCTGCCGCAAGAAACGGCGGTGCTGGCCTTTCGTCTGGGTTACTGGCCGGGGGATGAGCTTTTAGGCAAGCTGGGGCCGGAGCATCCTCTGGTTTTGTTCGTAAACCACGAAAGCGACAAACTGCAAGCTCTTGCGGCTCGCTCCTCGGACCCATTAACGGTGCTTTTTGCGGCCGAAAGTTTGAGCGAGAGCCTGCTTTTCTCCAAAGCCTACGACATGGCCCAGCGCACAAAGCAGGTTGACCCCTGGTCTTTAGTGTGGCTGCGGGCGGTGGGCCAAAGGCACGAAATGCCGGTGGCCCAGGAGGCGGGGCGGCAGGCGCTTTCTGCAGCCATGGCCTGGGCAAAAGGAAGAAAGCCTCAAGCCAGGGAGGGGTTACCGGAAGCTCAGCTCCTTGGCGCCTTTGAGAAGGCTCTGGCGTCCCGCTCCTGGCCTGAGAATGCTCTGTTTCCCCGCTCGTGGCACCAGAGCTTTGCCCGGAGCCTGTTTGCCTCGGGTGTGGAGATCCTGGTGGATTACGCTGTGCGTCAGTACGCCGAGGTGAACGCCGCAAGGCAGCTGCGTACAGCTCTGGGAAATGCCAAAAGCCCCTGGGGGAGGGCACTGGAAAAGTGGGCCGCTGCGGTGGTGGGGAGCTTCTTGGGTGAGGGCGATCAGCAAACCCTGCTGCGGGTGCTGGCAACCCCCGGGGCGCCGGGAGGCCAGGCCAGGATGGACCTTTTCTGGAAGCTGGAGCGGGCCATGGCCTATGGGGTTCCCGAGCGCCTGGCGGCGGCGCGGGTGGCCTTTTTGTCGTTGGATAGCCGCCCCGACCATCGTCAAAGTCTGATAGTCTTGGCCCGCAACACGCTTCTGGATCTGGAGTTAGCAGAGAAAGTTACAGAGGAGCTTTACCGCAGCTCCCGCCTGCTTTTTCCCCTTGCAGTCGTGTACCACAAGGCCGTTGCTGGGGAGCAGAACTTGCTCTGGCAGTGGGTCAACGACCCGCAAAGCCCACCCCTGGTGCGTCACATGGCTTTGCGGTACCTGGGGCGGCTTCCGGATCAACCGCTTCCCGCTTTGGAGGAGGCTTACGAAAAGCTGCGGGACGCCATTCCGGATCCATGGAACCTGGCAGAAGAAATGGCGCGGGTGTTTGTAGCCCGAGGCCATCCGGAAAAAGCCGTGCGGATTTTGGAGGACCTTTGCCAGGGCTTGTCCCAAGGCGGCCTGGAATACGCGGTAGCCCGAGCCCACCTGGCGCAGGTGCTGTTGAAAATGGGGAAAAACCGGGAGGCCCTGACCACAGTGGAAGAAGTGGTGCCTTCGTACCAGGAGAACGTGCTTTTCGTCTACGTTCGCGCGCTTTTGGCTAACGGGCGAAAGCAAGAAGCCCTGGAGTGGGCGCAGAAGGCTTATGAGCGCTATCCGTTTTCAGAGTATTCCCTGGTTGCGCTTATGGACGTCCATTGGGCCTTGGGCAACTACGCCGCTGCGGCCGAGGCTTTTGCCCGCCACCGGAATACCCTGAGCGCGGAGCGCTGGCGATTCGACCTGGGACCGGTGTTCGTGCGCCGTTTTCACGGCAAAAGCCAGCAAGCCATCGAGGCCATGAAGGCCTTTGGGCGCAAGGTGGAAGGGGAAAAGCTCATCACCCTTGCCCACGAGTCCGCAAGGTTGGGAGATGTGGAGCTCGCCTTTGTGGTGGCAGAAAAGGCGATATGGCCTCCCGGGCGGCCGGATCTGCTTTTCGAAGCGTACCGCTACCTGCGGCAGCTGAAGGGAAAGCGCGCCGCCTTGGAGTGGTTGCAGGAGCGGCTCAAGGTTGAACCCTGGAACCGGGTTTCCTACGAGTGCTGGGATTCGGAAAGCTACGAGGTGCTTTGGGATTTGCTGCCGCCCCAGCCGCAGGGGGACGGGGCGGAGCGGGTTTGGATCCAGCGGGCCGCGGCGCTGGCCCTGGGGTTTGATCCGGGCAGGAAAAACCGGGAGCTGCTGCTGAGCGAGTTTAGCAAGCCCAGTTCCGACCCCAACGGCGCTTTAGTGCGGTATTTGCTGGGTGTGGCCACACCCAAGGAGGAGGAGATGCTGCTTTCCACCAGGTTTTCCCGGCGAGATGGCGGCGAGCTTGCTTATTACTTGGGCTTGAAGGCGCAAGCGGAGGGCCGCTGTAGCGAAGCCGCCCGCTGGTACCGGGTGGCGGTGGAACGGCTGCCCTTTGTTTCCTACCAGTACCGTTGGGCCTACAGCCGGCTTTACGCGTGGTGGAGCTGGGACCTCCCGGTAGCCGAGGCTTGCAAGCATAGAGGCACGCGGTGGATCATCCTGGAGGACGCTTTGTAAAGCCACTTTTGGCTCGACTTAAAAAAACGCCCCGGCGGGGCCGGGGCGTTCGTCTTTCCGGGCCTAAGCTGCTTTACTGACCTAGGAGTTCCTTCACCAGGAACTCGGCGTCGTAAACCTTCTTCAGGGCTTCGGTCATGCCGGCGGTGTGCACCGCCACTGCGCGGTTGGCGGTGATGTCAAAGACAAACCTCCCCACCAGGGACTCGATGTTGCCGTCAAAGATGAGGCCCACGATTTCCCCTTGGCGGTTGACCACCGGTGAGCCGGAGTTGCCGCCAATGATGTCGCAGGTGGAAACGAAGTTTAAGGGGGTGGCCAGGTTCAAGGCGTCTTTGCGGTCAAGCCAGCGCTGGGGCAGGTGGAAGGGGGGCTTGTAATCGAAGGAAGCGGCGCGGTCGTAGAGGCCGTAGAAGGTGGTTTTTGACGGCGCGATGGTGCCGTTGTAGGGGTAGCCGGTGACCGTGCCGTAGGTGAGCCGCAGGGTAAAGGTGGCGTCGGGGTAGGTGTCCTTGCCGTAAATGGCAAAGCGGGCCTTGCCAATCTTTTCGCCGGCGGTGCGCACCACCGACTCGATGGTGTCTTCGTACCACTTGCGCTCCTGGCGCAAGATGGGGTCCACCCGGCGGGCCAGGGCGATGAGGGGATCTTGGCTTTCCGCCACCGCTTCTTCACCGCCCTCCACCAGCTGCTTGCGGAAGTCGGGGTCGGCAAGCTTGGTGCCGGCAATGGCCTCATGGGCTACCTGCTCAGGGGTTTTGCCTGCCAGGGCAGCCTTCACAAACGGGTCTTCGGGCCCCAGCTTCTCCAGGGCTTCCCGCAGGCCATCGGCGAGCAAAACCTCTTCAAACTCGGGGTAAATGGGAGCCGGGGAGAAGAGGCGGAATTTCAGGGAGGGGAGCTGGCTTTCGTGGAAGCCATCCAGCCTTTCCCCGTCGGGCTTTTTCACTTCCGCCACCAGCTGCACGATGGAAAGCGCAACGCCGGGCAGACGGTAACCGGAAAGCCTCCGGTAGCTGTACTCCTTGGCCCGCTCCCGGAAGCTGGCCTGCGCCTTTTCGATGGCCTGCCAGGCATCCCCGTAGGCCTTTTGCCATTCGGGGTTGGCGGCTACCTTATCCCGCAGCTCTTTTTCCTCCCGGGCCTTGATTTGCATGAGCTGCGGGTCCTTCAAGCCCTTGTACTCGCCGGAAAGGGCCTTTTTCGAGTTTTCCAGACCGAAAATCAGGCCTGCCGCTTGCCGTGCCTGCTCCTTGCCGCGGGCGGCGTAAGCCCGGGCCACCCCCAGGCGCCGCTCGATGCCCTCCAGGCGCATGGGGTAGCTGAGGTCGCGGAGGGTTTCCAGCTGTGCCAGGGTGTAAAGCCGGTTGGTGGAGCCGGGATGCCCGGAAACAAACACCAACTCCCCATCCTTGGCGCCTTCCGGGTTCCACTTGAGGTAGTGCTGGGGCTTGACAGGCTTGCCGTCCTCGTACACGCGGAACAGGGCCATGTCCAGGTCGTAGCGGGGGTAGGTGAAGTTGTCGGGGTCGCCACCGTAAAAGGCGATTTGCTGCTCGGGGGCAAACACCAAGCGCACGTCGGTGTACTTCTTGTAGCGGTAAAGCCAGTACTCGCCGCCGTGGTAAAGGGTGACCACGTCCGAGCGCAGGCCGGTTTTCTCCATGCTTTCCTTTTCAATGGCGGCAATGGCGGCTTTGCGGGCGTCGTTGGCTTGCTTTTCGCTCATGCCGGGTTTGACGGCGGCCAGCACCCGATCGGTAACGTTTTCCATGGACACCAGCACGTTGAGCTCCAGGTCGGGGCATTTGAGCTCTTCCTCCGGCGTACGGGCCAGGAAGCCATCGGCCACGTAGTCCTTTTGCGGCGAGGAAACCTTCTGCAGTTGCCCCAGGGCCACGTGGTGGTTGGTGAGCACCAGGCCGGTGGCGGAAACGAAGGAGCCGCTCCCGCCGTCGTTGAAGCGCACCGAGGAAAGCCGCAAATGATCCAGCCATTCCTGGGTGGGGGTGAAGTTGTACTTTTGCTGGAGCTGCTTCACCGGGGGGTTGTCAAAGGTCCACATGCCTTCTTCCGCTGCGGCCAAGCTCGCCAGACCGCAGGCCATGAGTGCAGCAAAAAAGCGTTTCATGTTCCCTCCTTGCGCCGGTTTCCTCCGGCGACCATGGGTAGCTTACGTTGCCGTGAGCCTGCAAGTTTTCTGTGTCCCGGGCGTAGAGCCAAGGTCCCTAGTGTCGCCTGGGGGGGCGACCGCCGCTGCCACGATGGCCCCCACCGCGCCGTTCTTCCCGCTGGCCTTCGCCGCTGGGGGTGGAAGGGGGCGGGGTGAGCAGTGCCTTGCGGGACAGCTTGATGCGGTCCTGGGCGTCAATGCCGATGACCTTCACCGTCACCTTGTCCCCCAGCTTGAGAACATCGGTGACCTCGCGGATGCGCTCGTGGGCAATTTCCGAAATGTGCAAGAGCCCGTCCTGGTTGGGGAGGATCTCAATGAAAGCACCATAGGGTTCAATGCGCTTGACGGTGCCCTCAAAGATTTCCCCAACTTGCACCTGACGGGTGAGGTTTTCAATGATTTGCCTGGCCTTGTGGGCCGCTTCCAGGTCGGGGGAAGCAATCTCCACGCGCCCGTCGTCCTCAATGGTGATGCGGGCTCCGGTTTGCTCGCAAATGGCGCGGATGGTCTTGCCGCCGGGTCCGATGACGTCGCGGATCTTGTCGGGGTCAATGTACACGTTGATGATGCGGGGGGCGTAGGGCGAAATGTCCGGCCGGGGAGCCGCAATGGTGGCGGTCATGATGTCCAAAAGCTCCAGCCGCGCCTTCTTGGCCTGCTCCAAGGCCTTTTCCAGAACATCCCGGGTCAACCCGGAAACCTTGATGTCCATTTGCAAGGCGGTAACGCCTTCCCGGGTGCCGGCCACCTTGAAGTCCATGTCCCCGTAGTGGTCCTCCTGCCCGGCAATGTCGGTGAGCACCGCGTGCTTTTGCCCATCGGAAACCAGACCCATGGCAATGCCGGCCACCGCCTGAGCAATGGGGACACCAGCGTCCATCAGCGCCAGGGTTCCCCCGCACACCGTGGCCATGGAGGAAGAGCCGTTGGACTCCAGAATGTCGGAAACCACCCGCAGGGTGTAGGGGAAGAGGTCCTGGGAGGGGATCACCGGTGCCAGGGCTCGCCGTGCCAGGTTGCCGTGGCCAATTTCCCGCCGGGAGGGTCCCCGCATGGGCTTCACCTCGCCCACCGAAAACGGCGGGAAGTTGTAGTGGAGCATGAAGCGCTGCTGGGTTTCCCCTTCCAGCGCTTCGATGATTTGCACGTCTTCGGAGGTGCCCAGCGTGCAGGTGACCAGCGCCTGGGTTTCACCGCGGGTGAAAAGCGCCGAGCCATGGGTGCGCGGCAAAAGCCCCACCTCGCACGTGACCTTTCGCATTTGGTCAAATGCCCGGCCGTCCAGACGCTCGCCCTTTTCCAAAACCGCGTGCCGGAACTGGTCTTTCACCATGCGGTGGATGATGGCCAACACCCACGGGCCCTTTTCCGCCTGCTCTTCCTCGGGCAAGCTGGCCAGAGCTTGGTCTTCCACCGCTTCAATGGCTTTCTTCTGGTTGAGCTTGCCCTTCACCCGCAACGCCTCATCCAAAGGAGCGGCAAACTGCTTGCGGATGTTTTCTTCGAACTCGGCAGGCCAGGGGTCGGCCGGTGGCACCCAGGTGGGTTTGGGTTTGCCCACCTTTTCCGCCAATGCCCGTTGCGCTTTGATGAGCTCGCGAATGTGGTGATGGGCCAGGTCAATGGCGTCGAGAATGACCGATTCCGGGACCCCTTGCGCCCCGGCTTCCACCATCACCACCGCTTCCTCGGTGCCGGCCACCACGATCTCCAGCTGCGCCCGCGCCCGCTGGTCGTGGGTGGGGTTGATGACGAAGCTGCCATCCACCAGGCCCACCCGCACCGCACCCACGGGGGTGTTAAAGGGGCAGTCGGAAACCATGAGGGCGGCAGAGGCCGCGTTGATGGCCAAAACATCGGGATCGTTGGCGCCGTCCGCGGAAAGCACGGTGCCAATGATTTGCGTTTCCTGGCGGTAGCCCTCAGGAAAGAGGGGACGCAGGGGGCGGTCAATCAAACGCGCGGTAAGGATTTCCTTTTCGGTGGGGCGTCCTTCGCGCTTGAACCAGCCGCCCGGGATGCGGCCACCGGCGTAGGTGTACTCCCGGTAGTCCACGGTGAGCGGCAAGAAATCTACCCCCACCCGCGGCTCCTTGGCAAAACAGGCGGTGACCAGCACCACCGTTTCCCCGTAACGAACCAAGCAGGCCCCATCGGCCTGCTTGGCAACTTTCCCCACTTCCAGTTGCAGGGATCTTCCTTCTAATGTGACGCTTTCAATGACTTCCATGGTGCTCCTTTTAAAAGCCGTGGATGCCGGTCCCTCAGCGGCGCAGTCCGAGGCGCTCAATGAGGGCGCGGTAGCGGTTGATGTCCTTGCGCTTCAAGTACTCCAGGAGCCTACGACGTTGCCCCACCAGCATCAAAAGGCCCCGTCGGGAGTGGTGGTCCTTGACGTGCACCTTGAAATGCTCGGTGAGGTACTCGATGCGCTTGGTGAGCAACGCCACCTGCACCTCGGGCGAGCCGGTATCGTGCTCGTGACGCCGAAACTCGGCGATGATCTGCTCTTTCGCTTGGGCGTATTCCCTTTCCGTCATTCTCGACTCCTTCTTTCCATACCTCTTCCTGCGGGGCTACCCCCACAAAGCACCTTACTCTATCACGGCAAGCCCCGCCACTCAAGGGCGATGGCAAGCCAACGTCCGGGCTGGGGAACCCCGGGGATTTCCTGGTAGCGACGGTGGAAGGCGTTCCACACCGAAAGCGAGAGGTCCCAGCTGGTGGTCAGCGGCCAGCGGGCTTGCAGGTCCAGCAAAAGAAAGCCACCCCGCTGCTGAGCTTTGCGGTAGGTCAAAAGCGGCGAGACGAGAAGCCGCCCGCGCTTCCACGGAGCAGTGACCGAGGCTTCCCACACCGGATGGGTGAGGGCGTACGCCGAGCGGGAAGCAGGTACTGCTTCCGCCGTAGGCTATCATGAGTCGTGAGTTGACAGGTGATGGGTGCGGGGCGAAACTCGTATTGATGAGAACAGATGAGGCGGAACGGAAGGAAGGGTCGGAAGTCTGACCAAGCTTTCGTGAGGCAGGGGGAGGACTTCAGGCGTCCGGGTTATTACCTGGAGGAAGGATGTCGAAAATTAAAGTAGCTTCGAAGTTCGACCCAGCGGCGGATTTGGTCCTCTACCAGGGTGACTGCCTTAAGTTGCTGCCCACGATCCCGGAAAAATTTGTGAAGCTTGTGGTTACCTCGCCGCCCTACAACCTGGGGAAGCCCTATGAGAGCCGCCTGGATATGGGCGAATACTTGGCCCAGCAGCGACGAGTGATCGAGGAATGTGTGCGGGTTCTGGATGATCGGGGCAGCATTTGTTGGCAGGTGGGGAATTATGTCGACAATGGGGAGATTATTCCTCTTGATATCGTGTTATATCCCATCTTTAAGTCACTGGGTTTGCGTCTTCGAAACCGCATCGTGTGGCATTTTGGTCATGGCTTGCATGCCTCCCGGAGGTTTTCTGGTCGCTATGAAGTTATCCTGTGGTTCACCAAAGGCGACGATTACACCTTTAACCTTGATGCGGTTCGTGTGCCGCAGAAGTATCCGCAGAAAAAGTACTTCAAAGGCCCAAAAAAAGGACAGCTATCCGGTAATCCCCTTGGTAAGAACCCTAGTGATGTGTGGGAGATCCCAAATGTTAAGGCTAATCACGTGGAGAAGACCATTCATCCTTGCCAATTCCCGGTGGAATTAATTGAGCGCCTGGTTCTCGCAATGACCGATGAAGGCGACTGGGTTCTTGACCCCTTCGTTGGGGTAGGTACCACAGCCATTGCGGCGCTCATGCACCACCGGAAGACCATAGGCGCGGAAATTATGGAAGAGTACGTGACCATCGCCCGAGATCGGATCCGCCTTGCAGAAAAGGGTGCGTTGCGGATCAGACCCATGACAAGGTCGGTCTTTGACCCTGGTATGCCGAACCTCAATGTCCCACCACAAATAGTCCGTTTAGGTCCGCCTGTAGTTCAGCCCCAGTTGTTTGATCAGGGTGGGGTTGATGTTCTGCAGGAGCGAGAAGAATGAGAATAGTTTACGAGTACTCGCACCTCGGGGGAGCTGAAATTTTGCACGTGCGGTACCCAGAGTGGGAGGCTGAGATTAATGAAGTCATTTCCATGGTGAAAGCAAGGAGAACCAAGGTCAGTCGGGAACGTGCTAGCCATGGAAAAGCCTTCTTCTCCCCGAAGGATATGAACCAGCAGTTCCGCGAAGCATTCCGGGCGAAAGGTTATACTGAGCTTCGGGACACTTACACAATCACTATTCCCAATTGCAATGTAAGTATTCCTGGTGGTTTTAAGCAAATTGACTTCGTAAAGGGCAAAGTTCTAATTGAAGTCCAACTGGGTAAGTACGCCTTCATGTTTTACGATATGGCCAAGTTTCAGTACTTCTTCAACGAGAATAAGGCTGATGTTGGGGTTGAGATTGTTCCTTCCCATGCGCTCCATAAGCAAATGTCCACTGGCGTGTCCTACGGAGAACAGCTGGTCTACGATATTGAACGCTTAAAGCGGCATTTCCCTGCTGTTCCGGTAAAAGTGATTCTCATTGATGCTGACTAGTTCTTCGGCGATGGCGGGTCGTCCAAACACTGTGGGTCAACACGAAAAGGTATCACCAGTTGGTACTCTGGGAAGACCCATAGTTCCCAACACTTCCAAGGTGCCGAGGGCCTAGCTACTCTGCTGGTCGTATGCGCTGCAAGTGAGTTCGGGATTACAATCCGGCTCAAATGTGCGGGTGGCGCTCGGTGGCTCTTGTGGTCGTGGCGGCGGGGCTGGTGGCGCCGGCGGCGGGGCAGGAAGCGGCCAGGCCGTCGGTGGTGGCAGCGGTAAAGGCGAGGCTGGAGCGAGACCTTGCTGCATTTGTGCCCAGGCGCCAGGAAGCACCCAGGCTGCTGGCGGGGGTGGCGGGGGTTTGGGTTTTGACGCGCCTGGACCGCAGGCCCTCTCGGGATTTTGCCGACAGTGCCCCGGGAGGGTTGAGCTCTCTGGAGCCTTTGGGGCGGTTTGGGGTGGGGAACGCGCTGGGGGCGTCGTTTTTGGCGGTGGGCTTGGCAACGGGTGAGAAAAAGGTGGCAAGCCGGGGGGTGGCCTTTGTGGAGGCCAACCTGCTGGCCAGTTGGCTGGTGGCGGGTTTGCAAAACCTCACCGGCAGAGCCCGACCCTGGCAAGCCCACGCCGGCGATTTTGGCCGGGGCGGGAGCTCGTTCCCCTCGGCCCATGCAGCCCACGCTTTTGCCTGGGCCGGGGTGCTGTGGGGGAGCTACCCCGAGTTCAAAGCCCGCTGGGTTTTCCCGGTGCTGGCCTCGGGGGTGGCATTATCCCGGGTTAAGGAACGCCAGCACTTTTTCGCCGATGTGGTGGCCGGCGCCGGCATCGGCTGGTGGTTGGGTTCGCGGCTGGGAGCCTCAGCGGTGGGGGCGAACAAGCTGCCGGTGGCGGTGATGGCGGGTCCCAGAGCGGTGTTTGTGCGGGTCGTGCTGCCCTAGTCCAGCTTCCCAAATTGAAAAAAAGCCAAAGCCGCGCCAGGTGCAGGGAGATCTCGCTGGTCTTTGCCAGCTCAGCCTTCGGCCAGCACGGTGCGGGGGGCAATGGTGAGGCTGCGGGCGCGGGGTAGGTAAAGGGCCGTTTGACCAATGCCCACCAGCTTGCCGGCCCGGTCGCGGACCGCCACCATCTTTCCCGGCACGAAATCCCCCACCACGTCGCGCACCACCACCTCCTGGCCGCGGCTGAAGTGCTGAACGGCCACCGGGTTGAGGGTAACCGTGGGGAAGGGGAGGGCAATGTTGTCCAGCTCGATAAAGGCGCCCTCGGGAATCTCCGGTGGCCTTTTGGCCAGCTCCTCGGCGGCCACCGCCTGCTCCACACTCCACGGCCCCACCCGCACCCGGCGAAGGGTGGCCAGGTGCCCACCGCACCCCAAGACCTCGCCGATGTCGTGGGCCAGGGAGCGCACGTAGGTGCCCGAAGAGCACACCACGGAAAAGCGCAAGCGGTCTTGTCCCGCGGGTTCCAGGGTCAGCTCAAAGATGGTGACCAGCTTGGGTTCCCGCGGTACCTCTTGCCCTTCCCGCGCCAGCTCGTAGAACTTTTTGCCGTCCTTCTTCTTGGCGGAAAAGGGTGGGGGAAGCTGCGCCTGCTCGCCGGAAAAGCGGCGGGTAAGCTCGGCCAAAAGCTCAGGGGTCAGTTCGGGGACGGGCTTGGGTTCGGCCAGGGGCTCGCCTTCAGCGTCGTAAGTGGTGGTGGCAAAGCCCAAGCGGATTTCCCCTTGGTAAGCCTTTTCCCAGGCCAAGAGGTAGCCTTGCAGGCGCGTGGCCTTGCCCACGCACAGCACCAAAAGCCCGGTGGCTGCGGGGTCCAGGGTCCCGGTGTGACCGATGCGCTTTTCCTTGAGCCCGCGACGGGCAACCTGCACCACATCGTGGGAGGTGGGACCCGCCGGCTTGTCCACCAACAGCAAACCAGCTTTTCCGCTCATGCTTTCTCCAATAGTTGCAAAATACCCGGCAGGATCGCTGCCCGGGCCTGGGGGAGGTCGCCGTGAAAGGTTAAACCGGAGGCGTTTTCGTGCCCACCGCCGCCAAAGGCAGCGGCCAGCTTCTGAACGTTGATGGGCCCTTTGGAACGCAGAGAAACCCGCACGGTATCGGGGGCAAAGGCTTTGAAGAACACCGCCACCTTGACGCCGTCAATGGCCCTGACGATGTTGATCATGTCCTCGGTGTCTTCGGGGAAGGCACCGGCGGTCTTGAGCATGTCTGCGGTGCAGGTGATGACCGCCACCCGCCCGTCTGCCTGCAGCTCCAGGGTCCCCAGCACCAGGGCTTGCAGGCGGATGACCCGGGCGGGGACGTGGTCGTTGAGGGCTTCGGCAATGGCGGCGGGTTGCGCCCCGGCTTCCACCAGCCGCTGGGCCGCCGCAAAGGCCCTGGGGGTGGCGTTGGAGTAGCGAAAGTCGCCGGTGTCGGTGACCAAAGCCGTGTAAAGGCAGGTGGCCATGGTGGGGGTGAGGGCAACGCCGGCGGCGTCGGCTACCGCCAGAAGCATTTCCCCCACCGCCGGGGCTTCGGGGTCCACGAAGTTGACGGTGCCGTAAAGGGGGTTGTCCAGGTGGTGGTCCACGTTGACCAAAGGCTTTGGCAAAAGCTCCGGAAAGCCCGGGCGCTCGGGGCCGGGGCATTCCAAAAACACCACCAGATCCACCTGGTCCAAGAGCTCGGCAGGAACGCGTTCGGTGACCTGGGCCTTTGCGAGGTTAGGCAAGAACGCCAGGCTGGCAGGGTGCGGGTCGCGGTTGACCACCACCGCTTGCCGACCCAAAAGCCCGCACATTTCCCAGAGCGCCAGCTCCGAACCCAAAGCGTCACCGTCGGGGCTGCGGTGGCTGGTGATGAGCACGAAGCGCGCGGAAGAAAGCGCCTGCGCCACCTCCAAAGCTTTTCCCGCGGTGTTACTCATCGTTCCCCTCGGGGTGTTCCTTCTTGAGCTGGTCCAGGATTTGGAAGACGCGATCGGCGTGCTCGTAGCCTTTGTCCCTGAGGAAGACGAGCTCGGGGATGGTTTCCGCCTTGAGGTGGCGGCGCAGCTCGGCGCGCAGGAAGCCTTTGGCCTGCTCCAGCCCCTCCGCCGCTTGCCGTTCCCGCTCGGCGTCGCCAAAAACCGAAAAGTACGCTTTGGCCTGCCGCAGATCCCCGGAAAGCTCCACCGCGGAAATGACAACCCCGGAAAGCCGCGGGTCCTTGGCCTCCCGCAGCAAAAGCGAGGACAAAACCTCGCGGATGGTTTCTTCCAGGCGTGCTTTTCGCAGCCTTGGGTCACGCATAGCTTGCCTCCTAACGCAGCTGAACCACGCTTACCCGTTCCGCCAACACCACCCCCGGGAAGAGCTGGTGCACCACCTCCAGGGCGCGGTTGACGGTACCCCGGGCTTGCGCTTCACCGGTGGCCAAGGCGGAAATGGCCAAACCGGCCCGCTGGTGCAGGTCCTGAAAGTCGGCTTCCACCACCAAAACCGGCAAGCGATGGCGGAGGCGGTCTGAGAGCGACCGCAGGTCCTGCCGCTTGTCCTTGAGCGAGCGAGCCCCCGGGAAGTGGAGCTCCACTTCCGCTACCGCCACAAAAAGAGGCGACAGCTCACCCGGCACCGGCGCCTCCCTAGCTTTCCAGGGTGCGGGCTACCTCCACCAGCTGGTAAGCCTCGATGACGTCACCCTGCTTGATGTCCTGGTAGCCCGCCAGGGTCAGGCCGCACTCAAAGCCAGCCTTCACCTCGCTCACGTCGTCTTTAAAGCGCTTGAGGCTGCCGAGGCTGCCTTCCCACACCACCACGCTGTCCCGCACCAGCCGTACCTTGGCCGAACGCGGGATGATCCCGTCGGTTACCATGCACCCCGCCACCGTGCCCACCTTGGGAATGTGGAAGATCTGCCGCACCTCGGCGCGGCCCAGCTCCTTTTCCTCGTACACCGGCTTCAGAAGACCCGTCATGGCCTTCTGGATGTCCTCGGTGAGCTGGTAAATCACGTTGTAGGTGCGGATTTCCACCCGGTGCCGCTCGGCCAGCTCCCGGGCGGTGCGCTCGGGCCGCACGTTGAAGCCGATGACGATGGCGTCGGAGGCGGAAGCCAGGTGGATGTCGTTTTCGGTGATGGCACCCACCGAAGCGTGGAGCACGTTCACCGCCACTTCTGAGGTGGAGAGCTTGGTGAGCGTATCCCGCAGCACCTCCACTGAGCCCTGGACGTCGGCCTTCAGCACCACGTTGAGCTCCTTGACGTCCTTGCTGGCAATGTGGTCCAAAAGCCCTTCCAGGGAAACCCGCTTGGCCGCCATTTGCTCTTCCCGGGCCCGCTCCTGCCGCAAGGTGGCCACTTCCCGAGCTTTCGCTTCGTTTTCCACCACCTGGAAGATGTCACCGGCTTCGGGGAGGTCCTCGAAGCCCATGACCTCCACCGGATCCGAAGGCCCGGCTTCCTTCACCGGCTTGCCGTTGGCGTCCACCATGTTGCGCACCCGTCCCCAGGTGGCGCCGGCAAAAAAGCAATCGCCGGGGCGCAGGGTGCCCTGCTGCACCAGAACCGTGGCCACCACGCCCCGACCCTTTTCCTTGCGGGCTTCCAGGATGGTGCCGCGGGCCGGCCCTTCCTTGGGCGCCCGCAGGTCGTTCATTTCGGCCACCAGCAGGATGACCTCCAGAAGGTCGGAGATACCTTGCTTTTTCAGGGCCGAAACCTCCACCACCGGCACATCGCCGCCCCAGCCCTCCACCAGCACTCCGTGCTCGGCCAACTCGCGCTTGACCCGATCGGGGTTGGCGTTGGGTTTGTCAATCTTGTTGATGGCCACAACGATGGGCACTTTGGCGGCGCGGGCGTGGTTGATGGCCTCCACCGTTTGCGGCATGACGCCGTCGTCGGCAGCCACCACCAGCACCACGATGTCGGTGACCTTGGCCCCCCGGGCGCGCATGGCGGTAAAGGCTTCGTGGCCAGGGGTGTCAATGAAGACGATGGCCTTACCCTGGTGCACCACCCGCGAAGCGCCGATGTGCTGGGTGATGCCACCGGCTTCCCGGGCCGCCACCTGCGTCTTGCGAATGGCGTCCAGAAGCGAGGTCTTGCCATGGTCCACGTGGCCCATGACCGTAACCACCGGCGGGCGAGGCTCGCCGCGGCCCAGCTTGCCGGTTTCCTCCAGGGTGAGGTCAATTTCCTCCTCGAAGGAAACCACCATGGCTTCCACCCCCAGCCACTCGCAGATTTGCTCGGCCAGATCGCGGGGCAGGGTTTGGTTGGCGGTGACCAGGATCTTCTTGGAAAGCAAGAACTTCATGAGGTCCTTCACCAGCACGTTGAGCTTTTCGGCCAGCTCCCGCACGGTGACCGCCTCGGAGAGGTACACGGGACCTTCGGGTTTCTTGCCATCCCTAAACTCCAGGGTCACTTCCACCGGCTCCACCGGGGCTTCCCGCTTCTTGGATGGCTTGGCAGCCTTTGGCTTTCCTGCGGCCACGGGAACCACGGGCCCGGGGGTGGGCGCTTTCACTTCGGTGGTGGGGCGAACCTTTTGCTGCTCGAAGGTCTCCAAAAGCTCGCGGATGAGCGCGGCATCGGCCGAGGCCTTGCCCTTTTTCCCCGGTTTTGCTGTAGCTGCCGCCTTTTGCGCTTGCTTTTGCGCCAGAAGGCGCTGCTTGATTTCCTCTTCGGAAAGCTCCCGCAGCTTGCCCTCCAGCGGGGTTTTGGCCGTCCGCTTGGCGGGCTTAGCCTCCGCCGCAGGAGCGGGTGCTTGCTTGGGCGCCGGAGCCGCTGCCCGTGCCTCTTCCGCGGGCTTGGCGGCGCTCACTTCGGCTGCGGCCTCCCGAACCGGGGCCTCTTCGGGTGCCGGCCTGGGTGCGAGCTCTTCGGGTGTCTCCTTGGCTACGGCTTCTTGAGGGGCCGCCGGGGCTGCAGCTCCTGCTTCAGCTTTGGCCGCCTCGGTGGCCTCCTCGGCAGCAGCCGTCGGTGCCGTTTCCGGAGGCGGTGGCGGAGGCGGTACGGGCCGCGGTTGGGAGGCCGGCACCCCCAGGCCGTCCAAGCTGGGGACCTCGTCCGGGAGGTCCTCCTCCAGAACGTGGCGACGCACGCCCTTCTTTGGCTTGCGGAGCACGGCCTTGGGCGCCGGTTCCGCGGGAGCCGGGGTGGTGGTCTCCTGGCGAATAATGACCTCTTTGGGGCGGCGGCTTAAGGTTTCGCCGCGGATAATGGCGCGCACCGTCTCCAGGTCTAAGCTGTCCTCAGCACTGGATACCTCCACGCCAATGGCCCGGAGCTTGAAGATGAGCTCCGGTACCTCCACGCCCATTTGGCGGGCCACATCGCCGACGCGAAAGACCTGAACCATGCCTTACTCCTCACTTCGGGAAGCTACCTGGGCTTCGAGAGCCTGCTTGGCCGCCTCGATGAGCTTGGCTGCCGAGTGCGGACCAATCCCCGGGATTTCCATGAGCTTTTCCGCTGGCGTGTTGGCCAAAGCTTGAGCGTGAGAAATCCCGTGCTCGGTAAGCCTCTCGCGCATGCGCTCGGAAATCCCCGGGACGTCTTCCAGCGGGATCACCAGGTCGTACTCCACGGCCGTCGGGGCTTCCTCTTTTTCGCTCATTTCCTCCGCCAGCTCCCCCTCCACTTCCCGCAAAAGGGCGGCCAGCGCCGAAGAAATCTCGTCCTTCACTTCCTTTTCGGTCTTGATGATGATCTTGCAGCCGGTGAGCTTGTCCGCCAGCTTGACGTTTTGCCCGTTCTTACCGATGGCCATGGAGTACTGCTCGGAGGACACCACCACTTCCATGACGGGACGGCGTTTCGTGATGGTGATGGGCTTGCCTTCCTCGTCCACGGCAACCTTGCCTTCGGCGTCCCGCAACGGCTCTTCAATCACTTCCTCGTCCACCCGCACCCGGTTGACCTTGGCCGGGGCCAAGGCGGCCTGCACGAAGGTCACCAGGTCTGGGGACCAGGGGATGATGTCCACCTTTTCCCCTTTGAGCTCGCGCATGATGGCCTGCACGCGGGTACCCCGCATGCCCACGCAGGCGCCGATGGGGTCCACCTCCCGGTCCCGGGAGGTCACCGCCACCTTCGCCCGCTCGCCCGGAGCCCGGACGCAGCCCTTGATCACCACGGTGCCATCGAAGATTTCCGGCACCTCCATTTCCAGAAGCCGCACCAAAAGCATGGGCGAGGTGCGGGAAAGCACCACCTGCGGTTTGTTGGCGTCCTTGGTGACCTCCACGATCACCGCCCGCACCCTTTCCCCCTGGTTGAAGCGTTCGGAGCGGATCTGCTCGCGCTTGGGGAGGATCCCCTCGGTGCGCCCCAAATCCACGATGACATCGCCCCGCTCGATGCGCTTGACGATTCCGTTGACCATTTCCCCGATCTTTTGCGAGTACTCGCGGTGAATGTTGTCCCTTTCCGCTTCCCGCACCCGCTGGAAGAGCATCTGCCGGGCAGCCTGGGCGGCAATGCGGCCGAGCTGTTCGGCGTCCAATTCTCCGAGCACCAGGGTGTCACCAACTTTCACGTTGGGATCGAGCTTTTGCGCTTCCTCCAGGGTGATGGCTTCGGTGGGGTTTTTGACCTCTTCCGGGGTGGCCACCACCTGCCGCACGCGCAGGCAGGAGATCTCTCCGGTTTCCAGGTCCACCTTGGCCTGAACCCCCTTTTCCTTAAAGTGCTTTCTCGCCGCCTGGGCAATGGCGTCCTCGAGCGCCTGCACCATGCGCTCAGGGGTAATTTCCCTTTCGGCGGCTGCCTGGTGAATAAGACCTTTCAGTTGTGCAAGCTTCATGGCTTCTTCCCTCGACCCTTGGGCTTGGCGCGCCAACTTTCTTCGGCAAAGGGCGCCAAGCGCGTTTCAAATATCTCACGTTCCGGCAAAAGATGCACCACGTCCTGCGGGTCCCGCACCCGCACCATCCCTGCCTCCAGACCCTCCAGGTACCCCTCGATGACCTTGGCCCCGCTCCAGGTGGGGGCCATGCGCACCCGCACCGCTTGCCCCACAAACCGCAGGTAGTCCTCCCGGCGGTAAAACTTGCGCTCCATCCCCGGAGAGGAAACCTCCAGGGTGTAGGCGCCGGGGAACGGATCATAGACATCCAGAAGCACGCTGGCTTGCTCGGAAACCAGCGCGCAGTCATCGAGGCTCACCCCGCCTTCGCGGTCAATGACCAAGCGGAGGATGGGCTTTTTGGCTGTTCCGGCAAACTCCACCGCCAACAGCTCCATGCCCTCGCTGGCCACCAGGGCCTCGAGCTTAGTCGTCAGCTCCTCGGGTAACCTCTTCACCCCATCACCTCGGCCACCTCGAAAAAAAAGTGGGACACACGTCCCACTTTCTCGCGAAAGCAGCCGTCGAAAGTATCCCCCCTTTGCCCAGGAAAATCAAGGGGCGGGTGGCGCCCGGGTTGCACTCCCGGGTTTTCTATGCGGGCCGTGGGTCTCGGGACGCGGGGCAGCCAGGCACCAAGTCGCTTATTGCTTCACGCGGCAAGGCCGGCTGCCGCTCCGCGTTCCGTGGTGGGAAATGTGGGGCCGCCGGGGGAGCGGAGGCCCATGGCACTCCTTCCAAAACCCGCCACGGGGCACGGGTTCCACAACGGCCCCTCCGCGCCACGTGCAGCGCCGAAACCAAATTTTGTGGCGCAGCCGGGTGGTGCAAGGACGGCTACCTCCCACAGGCCGCTTTGCTCTTGTGATTATTCTCACGCGGTGCTATTGTAAAAGCTGGGTCAAGCGGAGACGACCCGAAGGGAGGCAAGGCCATGAAGAAACCCAAGATCACAGTGATTGGTGCGGGCAACGTGGGATCCACCACCGCCATGCGGTTGGCGGAAAGCGGTTTGGGGGATGTGGTGCTGGTAGACGTGGTGGAGGGGATGCCTCAGGGCAAAGCCCTCGACCTCTACCAAGCCGCCCCGGTGGTGCACCACGACTCCATTCTGGTGGGTACCAACGACTACGGTCCCACCGAGGGCTCGGATATCGTGGTGATGACCGCTGGACTAGCCCGGAAACCCGGCATGAGCCGCGACGATCTCCAGGATGCCAACGCCAAGATCGTGGCGGAGTGCATGTCCCGGGTGGCCAAGACCTCCCGGGATGCCATTGTCATTATGGTTACAAACCCCTTGGACGTGATGTGCGAGGTGGCGCGCCGGGTAACGGGGTTCCCCCGGGAGCGGGTGATCGGCATGGCCGGCATCCTGGACACCGCCCGTATGCGGGCGTTCATTGCCATGGAAATGGGCGTTTCCACCGAAAGCGTGTTTGCCATCGTCTTGGGCGGCCACGGCGATTCCATGGTGCCCTTGCCTCGTTACACCACGGTTTCCGGCGTGCCGCTGCCGGAGCTTCTGCCCAAGGAGAAAATTGACGCCATCGTTCAGCGCACCGCCCAAGGTGGTGGCGAGATCGTCAAGCTGCTCAAGACCGGCTCCGCCTACTACGCGCCGGCCGCTGGCGTGTGGGAGATGGTGGATTCCATCGTCAGGGACCGCAAGAAGATCCTCCCCTGCTCGGTGTACCTCCAGGGCGAGTTCGGGCTTAAGGACGTGTGGGTTGGCGTTCCCTGCAAGCTGGGCGCTTCCGGTATGGAAGGGGTGTTCGAGCTCAAGCTCACCCAGGAGGAGCTGGCCCTGCTGCACAAGAGCGCAGCTGACGTGAAGAACCAAATGAACAAGCTGCCGGCAGATTTTGGCGTGTAGGGAGCACCGTCAAACATAGCCGGGCTGTCTGCGGCGCCGCCGCTCCGCGGCGGCAAACAGAAAAAAGACCCGCGACGGAGCGCGGGTCCCACATTTCGTGATCAATGTGGGGCTGCCGGCTATCTGACGCGGGGGGCACGGCCACGCTCCCCCACCCCTCCGTGGCCGTGCTTGGCCCCCGGCGCCCCCATGCGCGCCAGCAAAGCTGGACGCGCGCTCCTGTGGGGCCGCCGCGAAAAATGTGGGGCCGCCGCTCCGCGGCGGCAAACAGAAAAAAGACCCGCGACGGAGCGCGGGTGCCACATTTTTTAGCGAGGTTCCCACATTTTTTAGCGCAGGTCCCACACTCTTCGCTTTTTGCAGCCCGATTTACCGCTGGCGGTTCACGCCAATCTTGGGGCAGCGGGACGACACCGGGCAGCGGGAGCACCTGGGGGAAACCGGGGTACAGACCTCCTGGCCAAAGGTCACCAGCACGTCGTTGATGGGGATCCACCACTCGGAAGGCAAGACCTGCTCCAGGGCGGTTTCGGTTTCTTCCGGGCGGCGGGTTTGCACCAGCCCCAGGCGGTTGGCAATGCGGTGCACGTGGGTGTCCACGCAAATGGCGGGGATGCCGAAGCCCAAACCCAGGACCAGGTTGGCGGTTTTGCGGCCTACGCCGGGTAAGCTCAAAAGCTCTTCGCGGGACTCCGGGACCCGCCCACCCCACCGTTCCACCAGGATTTGGGCGAGCTTTTGCAGCTGCCGGGCCTTGGTGCGGTAAAAGCCCGCAGGGTAAATGAGCTGGGCGATGCGCTCGGCGGGGAGCTGGGACAGGCTCATTGCGTCCGGGGCCACCGCAAAGAGGCGGGCGGCGGCCTGGGCGGTGACCTGATCCTTGGTGCGCAGGGAAATCACGCAGGCCACCAAAAGGCGAAAGGGATCCCTGCTTTTTTCCACGTGCGCCAGGGTGGTGGCGGGGAACCCCCGGACCGCCCCGTGCAGGGTGGTCAAAAGCCAGGTGAGGTCTTCCTTGGTCCAGCTCACGTTTCCTCCCGGGAAAAGGCCACCAGCCACAAAAGCCCCAGGGAGGCCCCCAAAAGCCCGGGTTCCAGCCCCATCGGCAGGTGCGGGCGGAAGAGCTCGAGACCGGCGCAAACCCCCGCCCCCAGCACCATGGCCGTGACGAGCGCGCGGGATGAGCCAAGGGAAAAACGGGCGGCCAACACCGCCGGCAGCAGCGAGGCGGTGAAGAACCCCCACCCCAAAACCCCCAAAAACGCCACGGAGCGGCTACTGCCTACCCCCAGGAGCGTCCCTAAAAGCCCACCGGCCAGGGTCACCACCCGCGACCAGGCAAGGGACCACCCAGGGCGGCCCAAGGCCTGGGGGAGGTCGTAAGCCAGGCAGGCCGAAAGCAGGTTGCAGAAGGAAGCCACCGTGGACATGATGGCGGCCAGGCAACCCACCGCCGCCGCCAGCACCGCCGTGGGCCCCAGCCGTTTTAAAAGCAAGGGAACCACCGCGTCCCCGGCGCCTGCCGGCAGCTCCCCCTGCTGCACCAGGGCCAGCGCCGAAAGCCCCACCCCCACCCACACGGTCAGCACGGCCATGAGGCTTACCGTAAGCACCCAGGGGAAGCGGCGGAGCTCCTCCCGGGAGCGGAGCAGGAAGAACTTCTGCAGGTAGTGGGGCTGGGCCAGCGTGCCCAGGCAGAAGAGCAGGTACCAGGCCACCGCCTGGGAAGGAGGGACCTTGCCAAAAACGGTAAGCCAGGGAGAACCGGCGGCAAAGAGGTTGGCAACAGCTTCCCGGGTGTGCAGCAGGGCACTGGCGGCCAGCGCCACCGCCACCAACCCCATGATCACGCCCTGCACCGCGTCCACCCAAACCCCGGCGCGCATGCCGCCGGCAGCCATGTACGCCGCGGTGGCGAGAAAAACCGCCAGCGCCCAAACCTCGCCGCTGCCCCCTCCCAGCCCCTCGGCCAGCACCGCCACCGCCCGGGCCTGCACCGAAAGCGCCGCCAGGCAGCCCAGCGCCACCAGCACCGCCGCGGTGACCCTCACCCCAGGGCCAAAACGCTGGCCCAGAAGCTCGGGCACCGTGAGGGGGCGCGGGTGGTGCGCCAGGATCCAGCCCCCCACCACCCAGCACTGCAAAACGCCGGTAAAGGGCGCGGAGAGGATGAGCCAAAAAGCCCCTGATCCCAGCTGGGCAAAGAGCGCCGGTCCCCCCACGAACACGAACGCCGAAAGCCCTATGGCGGTGCCCGCCAGGCCCGTCAGCACCGCCCCCGCCTGGTGATCGGCTGCTAAAAACCCAGCGGCGGAAAGCCGGCGGCGTACCAGGGCCAGGGCCAAAGCGACGCCCAAAAGCAGCAGGAAAAGGGGAGCCACGCTCATGGCTTACGCGCGCTTTCCGCAAACCACCGGAGAAAAACCGGAGCGGCCAGCAGGAAGCCAGGTCCCAAAAGCCACAGAAAGCCCCATGGCGAGTGGGTTTTAAGCAGAAACGCCCCCAAGAGCACCACACCTACCGTTAGGGCGGAAAGCCAGGCGAGGGCGAAAGACGGTTTGGGCTTTTCTTGCGTGCGCGTGCAGGCCAGCAAGAGTGCCGTCACCGCTGCGAGCGCTCCCAAAAACGCCAGCAGGGGAAGCGCAAAAACCCCAGCGAGCACCATTCCGGCGGCCGTAATTCCCAGAAGGACGCGCCTGGCCATACCGGGGCAGTTTAGCGTTTGCCGTTGGGTAGAATGAGGCCATGCCGGCGAACCTCACGCCCCAGTACAAGGCCGCCGAAGCCAAGTTCAGGGCCGCCAGAACCTTGGAGGAAAAGCGCCAGGCTCTGGAGGAAATGCTGGCCACCATCCCCAAACACAAGGGGACGGAAAAGCTGCAGGCGGACATCAAGAGGCGCCTGGCCCGCTTACGTCAGGAGGAGGAAAGCCGCGCGGCCAAGCACGGGCTGACGTTCAAGGTAGAGCCCGAGGGAGCGGCGCAGGTGGTGATCCTAGGGCCCCCAAACGCAGGCAAATCCTCGCTTTTAGCGGCGGTGACCAGGGCCGAGCCGGCCATTGCCGATTTCCCCTTCACCACCACCCGCCCGCAACCGGGGATGATGCCCTTTGAGGACGTGCACGTTCAGCTGGTGGATTTGCCGCCGGTGACCGCCTCCCACCTGGACCCCTGGCTTCCCAACGTGGTGCGGGGGGCCGATGCGGCCATCCTGGTGGTGGATCCCACTTCCCCGGAGCTCCCCGAGGACGTGGAGGAGGTTCGCCAGCGGCTCGCCGAGGTGCGCATCCCGCTGGTGGGGGCTCTCCCCGAAGACGCTGACCCCCGGGACACCCCTTTGCCCACGCTCATGGTGATATCCAAGGTGGATCGCGCCCGGGAGGAGGACCTGCAGGTTCTGGAGGAGATGTACGGCGGCGAGTACCCCATGGTGCGCATCTCGGTGGCCAACCACCAGGGGTTGGGAACCTTCAAGGTCAAGCTGTGGCGGATGCTGCAGCTGGTGCGCGTGTACACCAAGCCCCCGGGGAAGCCCGCCGACCGCACGTCCCCTTTCGTGCTGCCGCAGGGCTCAACGGTTTTGGACCTGGCCGAGCGCATCCACCGCGACATTGCGGAAAAGCTGGCCTTTGCCCGGGTTTGGGGTGGCAAGCTGGACGGACAAAAGGTTTCCCGGGACTTTGAACTGCGGGACCGGGATGTGGTGGAATTGCACTACTAGAGGAGGTGAGCATGGCAGAACCTACCATTGCCCAGAAGAAGCCTTACAAGCTGGAAATGGAGCCGGGGACGTACTTTTGGTGCGCCTGCGGCCGTTCGGCCAACCAGCCCTTCTGCGACGGCTCCCACAAGGGCACGGGCTTTTCGCCGGTGAAGGTGGAGATCACCGAAAAGCAGCTGGTGGCCTGGTGTGGGTGCAAGCACTCGGGCAAAGGGGCCTTTTGCGACGGCACCCACCGCACGCTTCCCGAATAGCGGGGGTGCCGGCCGCGCCCGGGTTACATCTCCGCCGGGACGGGGATGCCCAGAAGCTCTTCCAGGATCGTGGTGATGGTGAGCAGGAAGAGGCGGAAGACCGCCCGCCGCACCGCCCGCTCCTGTTCGTTTTCCGCGTGCAGCACCGGGTAGCGGTGGTAGAGGTTGTGGAAGGTCTGGGCGAGCTCCCGGGCGTGGCCGGCCAAAAGCGAAAACTCCAGAGAAGCCACGGCCTTTTCCACCACCTCCGGGGTGCGGAGGCAGGAAAAGGCCAGCTCCCAGAGATCGTTGGGTAGCAGGGTACTGGCCAGCGCCGCGGCGTCTTCCTCAGGGCTTCCCGCAAGCCCGGCCTGGGCGAGCTTTTCGAAGATCTTCTTGGCCCGCACTGCCGAGTACTGCAGGTACGGCCCGGTATCCCCTTCGAAGGCCAAGGCTTCCGCAAAGTCAAAGGCCAATACACGGTTGCGGCCCTGGCGGGCCATTTGGTAGCGCAGAGCCCCCACGGCAATGTCCCGGGCACGGCTTTCCAGATCGGCGGGGCTTTCCCCTTCGGGAAGCCGCTCGCGGATGGCCTTCTTGGCTTCCACCACCAGCGTGGTCAGGAGTTCGTCGGCCTTGACGCCCAGGCCCCGGCGTCCGGACATCTCCACAAAGGGCTTTTTTTCTTCCTCCGGGTTGAGGCCAAAGGAAGTGCCCGTTTGCGCTTCCAATTGGTGCACGGCCTTGGGGGTGAGGGCCACCATTTCGTAAGCAAAGTGGATGGAGTTTTCCGCGCTTTCCGGAAACCCTAGCGCTCGCACCGCTTCCTTCACCACCTTTTGCGGGTAGGACTGGCGCACGTCAATGACGTTGTAAACCTTCTGCCCGCGGCCAAAGGAGGCGTTTTCCGGTTTTTGGTTGGGGTCCGCCGAGGTGCGGAACAGCACCCGGGGCCCTTCCCCGTAGCGCACCGGAGCTGCGGGGCCATCCTGGTGGAAGCGGGCAAAGGGCACGTAGCCGAAGTCGTGGCAGGTGCCGTCGGGGTCCCGCAGAAGCCCCAGCTTCCAGAGCTGGTAGGCGATGTCCTTGCCGGTGTAGGTGACGGTGCCGTTGGAGCGCACCAGGATCTTGTCGGCATCGGCCATGCCTGCAAACTCCGGGGAATCCGCCAGGCTCATCACCCAGCAGCCGGCGTTCTTCCCATCGGTTTCCTTGCGGATGCAACCCGCCTCTTGCAAGAGCTCAAAGGCCCGTTGCCAAAAGCCCCGGCGCAGGATGTCCGACTCGTGGGGCAGCACGTCGTAGGCCACCCCCAGCCGGCCCATGGTGAGCAAATGGCAGCGCAGGTTGGTCTCGGCGACAGCCGCTCCCAGCCGGGCCAGGGCTTGCGGGTCTTGGTTGCCGGCGGCAAGGGCTGCCACCGCCTCCTCCAGACTGAGGCTTTCGGGAGCGCCGCCCTCCAGGGCGTGCAGGACCTCGGTCCTTCTGGCGCTGGCTTCGGGGTTCTGCTCGTACCAGCGGGTGACCTGGGGGTAAAGCTGCCAGCAGAGGTCATCGAAATCGGCTTCTCCCAAGGCCTCCACCACCAGGCGGTTCTCCCGCTTTCTTTTGGCAAACTCCTCCAGCACCTCCCGGCGCGAGGAAGGGGAAGGCCAAACCTGGCGAACCGCCTCCAACAGCTCGGCCTCCGGCAAAAACACAAAACCCACCACCACATCCGCCACCTGCACGCCGGTGTCGTCAATGTAGTTCTGCACCTCTACGGGGTAGCCCAAAAACCGCAAGCAGCGGGCCAGCACGTCGCCCAGCACCGCGTTGCGCAGATGCCCAATGTGGGCGGCCTTGTTGGGGTTGATGTTGGTGTGCTCGACGATGATCTTGGCCGGCCGCTCTGGCGTTTCGTGAAAGCCGGCCTGCAGAGCTTGGCCCACCACCGGGCCGCGCCGGAGGTGGAAGTTCAAAAAGCCGGGGCCTTCCACGGAAACTTTGGGCTCCAGCAAGCCCAGGGGCCCTTCAGCCTGCTGCAGCTTGGCCTCCAGGGATTTGGCCAGCTCCTGAGCCAGGCCCCGTGGTGGCTTTCCCAGGCTCTTGGCCAGGGCCAGAGCCCCCGCCCACGCCAGATCCCCCAGCTCCCGACGGGGCGGCACCTCCACCCGTGGGGAAACCTCAAAACCCCGGAGGCTGAGCTCTTCTTGCAGCAGCGCTTCCAAAGCAGCCCGAACCGCTAAAACCATGACCCCTCCCGGCGGGGATTCTACCCGCTGCCGGCAAGCTTACGGTGCCGAAGAGCCGGCGGGAGGTTCCGGGAGGATACGGCAAACGGTTACCGACTGAAATCCCACCGGCGACCACGCCTGGCGGGTGAAAAACCACGTGGTTACCCCCCTTAGCGTGAAAGGCCCTTCTTCTGCCCACCACGCCCGTAAGGGAATTTCGCCGCATCCGAAGCCCTTGCCCAAGGTGTTGACGATTTCCTGCTCCCGACCCGGGTCGCAGAGGAACAAGCGGATGTTTTGCCCCTCCTTGGGTGTGTCCCACCAGACCGGGATGTTGGCCCAGCTCCAAGCCAATGGCCATCCTGCTTCGCCGGCCACGGCTATCGCCAACTCATCCCCGCTTTGCGCCGCCAATTGCTTGCCCTCTTCAATGATGGCTTTGAAAGACGGCACGGTTTGCACGTACACCAAAAGCTCGGCTTTTCCGGTGCTAGGCTCAATGGCCGAGTTGACGAAGCAAGCCTGGACGGTGTTCCAGGCGGTGGCGGCAAACAAAACCAGAACCCCCATTCGGGCACGCCACGCACCCCTGCTCACCAGCCGGCCCAACGCGATTCCAGCCGGGGGCAGAAATGGGAGGATTTGATGCAACGCGAGCCACGGGACCTTCTCTCCCAAGTACGCGTACATGGCCAGCGAAACCAAACCCCAAAAGAAGAAAAAACGCCACGTTGCCGAAATCCTTCGCCGCCGCTGCCAGTAAAAGCCCGCAGCTAAACCTAGGATGGCAAACTCGTAAAGGGCCAGCCGCGGCAGGTAGTACCAAGCCGGTCCGGCAACCCGCTCCTGGGCATGCTGACCCCACCAGTAAACCACCGCCTTAACGGGAAAAAGGATGTCTTCAGGATGGCGGAAGAAAAAAGTGTAAAGTGTGAGTGTTACCGCGAGGAAGAGGAAAAAAGCAGCTAAGAGGTTAGTTTGATTCTGCTTGAGCCATGGCTGGAGCGTGGTCCAAGCGTAACTTGGTCGCCTGATCCACGTGGCGCACCAGGCCACGGCCAACACCACAAGGTAAACGTAAAAGGTTTCCTTGGAGGCCAGGTGGAGCGCCGCCAAAACCGCAACGGGGAACAGCGCATAGCGCCTGTGTCGCTGGCCCGCCAAAAGGAGGGCCGCAGCAGCAAAGGTAAAGAAAATCACCGGCGCATCCTCTCGGGCAAAGCGCGAGTAATAGGTGAGCGTTGGCGAAAAGAGCATCAGCACTCCCATGCCCAAAGCGCCGGAGCCGCCCACCCGTTTGCGGAGCAGCGCGGGGGCGAGGACCAGCCCCACACCACAGACGGCTGCCCAAATCCGCACTACGAAGTCGTTTTGCCCGAACACCGCCATCAGCGGCGCCATGACGTAAAACTGCAGCGGGCCGTGGTAGGTGGGGTCATACTGGTACTTACCTAAAAGCAGGAGCTCCCGGGCCAAGTGCGCATGGACGGCTTCGTCATGGTGGGGAACCCTTTCCCCTAAGAACAGGAATCGGGAAACCACAGCCGCAAGGCCCAGCAGCCACCACGCCACCTTTTCCCAGCGCTTCATTTCTTGCTCCTTACCCACACTCGCCCGTCAGTTTCCGAAAGCGGCTCAAAGTCCGGCAAGGGTGATGGTGGTTCCTGCCAGGAAGCCCGCCAGTCAATATCCCACCGGTTGGCCAGAGCCTTAGCCATCTCCGGGGGGCTGCCCCGCAGTATGAGGTCTAAGTCGGCCATCCGCAGGCGAATTTCCGCCTGCGACTTCCCCCTTTGCCAGAGGTGGTAATCCCAGCCCACCATTGCCGGCACCCCACAAAACATGGGCAGACGCAGGTTATCACCGTACGAGGGGCTGGCCTCTTCTGCCACAACCCCCAATGGACTCTTCTGGCAACGCTCCGCCGCTACGGCCACTGGCGGTTGGGCTGACCGCAGGTAAGCCTGGCCATCCAGGGTGGGGCGGGGCCCGGGAAGGCGACGGGTGGTGACAACGGCCCAGGCGTTCCAGGTAGCCTGGGCGAGACCAACAGCCATTAGCGCCCAAGCGCAGCCCCGCAACAGCCGTCGGGGCCAGGTAGGGGACAACTCGTAGCTCTTGCCCCATAATCCACCGGCGAAAGCTCCCAAGAGGAGAAAGGCTTGCAAGCCCAGCTTGAAGTAGGTGTTCATCTTGTCCACGAGGGTGAAATAAACGGGACCCCAAATGTACGCCGTTGCCAAAAGCGCAACTGCCCCCACGAACCACCTATGGGGTACCCAAGATAGGCCTTGCCAAGCAGCGACCAGCACGAGGAGGAAGACGACGCCGTGAACGCCGTACAGCTCCAGGTACTGGTCCCACGTCACCCCTTGCCCTTTTTCGAGAAAAAACCGACCCTGCGGAAGGTGCTGGGCGCTGAGGAATGGGTAAGTCAAGAGAGCAGCGAAGAAAAGGGTACGAGCACCGAACCACAGGCCGCAAACATAAGGACGGGGCGCCGTTGACATGCTCGCCCCCACGGCAACCATGAAAAGGAAGGCTAAAGCCGGCATTTCCCAGGTGTTACTCATGTACTGCGCGGCCAGTGCCAGGGCCAGAGGGAATAGGAGACTCCGGGCCTGGTACCATCCCTGGGCCAAAAACAAAAGCAGGGCAACGGTGGTGAGAAACCCGGGAAAGCTTAAGAAATGGGCGTGGAGATCCGCAAACAGCGCCGTCCACACTGGATATTCGTTAATCCCCTCCGGGATTACCCTCGAACTCGCCCAGAAACGGTCAAAATTGGGACTCAAAAGGTGACCCGGTCGCACCAACAGGTAGGCGGTTCCTGCCAATTGGGCCATGACGCCCCCGAGAAGAGCCGAGGATTTTCTTTGGCAGAAAGTGAAACTGACCGAGGCCGCACCCAAAAAAGTCAAGGCAGGTACCGTAGCCGCCGCCAAGTTAAAAGCTACCGCTGGATGCGCCAAAGAAGCGGAAGCCAGGGCGACGTGGGGCAAAAAGCCAAAAAAGTAGTAGTTAATGGGGTACCCCGCAAACCAAGGGTCAGCGAGCGGCACGCTAGGCGAGCGTACCAAGGAAAAGAAGATCGCGCTGTCCATTGGCTTTTCACCCCAGTAAATTTCAGGGTTAAAAGCGCGAATGGCCAGGAAGATAATGAAGGTGAAGACAAACAAATGTCTGGCAAAACCAACCTCGGCATGATTCAGAGTTGACCACAGGAGGAAACGCCAGCGCCAGCTCAGGATCAGCGCCACCACCACCCATGGCAGCCATTGCCAGCGGGGCATTCCCAAGGTGCCGGTCCAAAGCAAGACCATACCCAGAACCAGAAAGGCCAGAGGCCTTGCTAGCAGGCTCCCCGCAGGCCTGCCCAAGCCGCATTTGTGTACGAGCCAGACGGTCGCCAAAAGACCAAGCCATTCGCACCAGAGCAGCCACAAAAGGGTACTTGCTCCTTGGGCCAAAAAGCCTCTTCCCCAGTTGAAAAACGTGCTGTAGGCTTGCGCGGGAATCTTCAAATAGGGGGGAAGGCCGCGGGCCTCCAGCTCACGGGTGTGCCAGTCGGTGTTTTCCGGAAGCCTTACCCGCGCCAAAAGGTGGGTCACCATCTCCGGGTTGTAGCTGGCATCCTTTGCAAAAATCCAAACCGGTGGGTGATCGTAAACGGAAAATGCTTCTTCAGCCCCAAGGTCTGAAAGCCCCCAGCGACCCCACCCCAAGCGGCGTTCCTGGCTGTGCACCAGGCGAAAACCCAGCTGACCACCGAAGAGCAAGTGGTAAAACTCGGACATCAGGGGATAGGCGTCGGGGACCCGGCAGATGCTCCCTACACCCCTTTGGGAAGAAAGGACAATTACCTTGGCTTCGTGAAGAATAGCGAGGAGCTGTTCCCGTTTTTCTTGAGTGTCGGGAGCGTACACCGGAATTTCTCGGTACCTAAAACGTTCGGCACCGTAATCAATGGGCAGCCCATCGTCCCAGGCCTCGGTGGCAATGACGGTTTCAGGTGGAAAATGGGCTCTAAGGTACTCGCTGGCTTCCAGCCGGGTATAGGGCTGCCAGGCTCGCGCGGCCCAAGCAAGGCCCCAGGGGAGCGTGAGAACCACCAGGGCGACCCGCAGTTTTGCAGGCCAGCGGCGGACAATAATGGCCAGGAGCAAAAAGAAAAACGGAGTTGCGCCTAAGTAATGTCGCGCAGAACACACCAAGCGCGTGGCCTGAAAGGCGGTAACTGGAACGAGCCAGGCCAGCATGACCCAAGTGTGCCGATCCCCTAGGAGTGCGCGCTTGAAAGTCCCCACGAGGCTCCAGGCGAAGGCTAGCCCCAAGGCTGGTCCCAACCCCCAAAAGAGGTAATTGGAAAGGAGAAAGACGGGACCGCGGTCGGCCCACTGAAGGTTAGGCGGGTACTGGCCTTCTCCGGAAACAAATCCTGCCAGCTCACGGAACGAGGCCAGCCTTCTTGGGTGCGGCAGTGGCGAAAAAGTGGTGGCGAAGAAACCAGGGTCCAGAAGCTTCCAGGTAACCAGGGCCGTTCCACCGGCAACCAACAGCCAAAGGACACGTGATAGCCACGGCCTTGCGGTTGGTTTGCGCAACGGCATCAAGAGAAGAGCGAGGCTCACCGGCAAGGCCATTGTGACCAAGTTAGGACGGACGGCTGCGGCAAGCCCCACCGCCAAGCCCGCAAGCGCTGCGCGCGGGGTGGACTGAGCCCGGAGGCTGAAGGCCAGGCACAGGGCTACGGCCAGCATGCCCAGGGCATCAGGAGTGCCAAATCGGGCGTTTTGGACCAGAAGGCCGGAAAAGGCGTAAAGCCACGCCACGGTCGTTGCGGCCCCGGGGCCGGCCAAGCGCCAAGCGGTAAGGCTTAAAACCCAAAGGGTGAGGCAGTCAAACAAGGAAGCCAAGACCCGCCCGGTTTGCAGAAGACCCCGGTAGTGGGCCAAGCCAAAGAGCTTGGCCACCGTAAAATTGAGGTTGGGGAAGAGTGCGCCGTAAACGTAAAAGCCAAACTCGGGGTGGTTTTGTGGGTTAAGTGGGGTGCGGTTAGGATCCAGAGCTTCACCCAAACTTTTGGGGAAGGAAAGGCTTTCCGCAACCATGACCAAGAAGCGCTCGTCCGGGTGCTGGTGATACCACCCGTCCCAGGCCAAGCCGGTAAAGCGAAGAGTGGCGGCCAAAACGAAGGGGAAGAAGAGCTTCTTGTGTTTCATGCTAGGGGAGGGGCGGTGCCAGGCGGATGAGGGTTACCTCGCCTGAGGCAAAGGCGACGTCCCCAGCGTTTTTGAGAACCTCTTCGTTCATTTCCGGGTAAAGGCGGCGTTCCACGGAGCCCACTACCAACAACGTGGCCCCCAGCTCGGCGGCAAAACCCTGCACGCACTCAACCTCTTGACAGCGGTAGAGGCTGCTCACCTTTTCGCTGCGGTCCGCGATGAGAGGGCCGAACTCAGGCCGGCGCCAAAGGCCCTCATGGTTTTCCCAACCCAAAACCGCAGGCACCCCTGAGGCGGCGCTCAGGCGAGCGGCGTCGGAGTAGGCGGGACCAATGCCTTCAACGAGGATCTCCGAGGCGCTAGTCCGGTGCAAAAAGTGCGCGGCTTCCGCCTCACCGGGGGCCATCCAGTAAAGGCCGGAAAAGTCAGGGGGTGGTGGCCAGGCGGAGCGAGCCAGGGTGGCAAGCTGGGGTAAGCTCAGGGCCCAGGGAAGGATGAGCCAGCGGAGTGCCCGTGGAAATCCAAGGTTTTGAGCCAGCGCCAACAAACGGATGCTGGGAACCGGCAGCACCAGAAAGACAAAGCTTAAGGTTTTGAACACCGTGTTCATGCGGTACCACTCGGGCCCGTACGGGTCCTTGAGGTAAACGAGCTCCATCAGCATGAGACCTGCCAGACACGATGCCAGGATGGCAGCAGCTGGTTTGGCGTCGCCGTTCTTGATGGCAAACCACAAGGCCGCCACGGCCAGGGTCAGGGCCAGGGCCACCAGAGGCCTGGCAGAAGCCAAAGCGACGACCACAAAGCCCAGAAACGCTGCTGGAAGCCCTAAGAGGCGGTGTTCTTTGAAGAAGAACCAGGCGGCAAAAACGAGAGATGGGATAAGGGCAGGCAGAAGGACCCGCCCAATTTCTCCGAGGGTGGTGGGAGTTGTGACCCATCCCAGCCCGGAAGCACCGGCAGGCAAGCTAGCCCAGGCGGGGAAAAACAGGGCGAAAGCCAAAAGGCCGGCAAGCAGCGCTTCACCACCCGCATGGAACGTTCGGCCCGTGGTGGCCCAGAGAAGCGCCGCCAGGGAGAGGCCAAGAAAAGGCACGGCCCAGGGGTTGGTCGCGGCCACCACCCCGAAGAACAGGGCCCGAACTAACAGCTTGAGAGGCCAGCGCAAGCTCTCGGTACCTGTCCAAAGAAGGAAGCAGCCGAGAATCCAAGGCTGACACAACAGGTGGGGGTGCAGGTCCCCCAAATGGTAGGTGAACAACGGAAACTCGGTGATGGTGTGAGCAATTCCTCGCGAGGCGTCCCACAGGTTGGACGTAAAGAAGCCGGCCTCGCCTTTCAAGAGCTGGACCCACCCATCGGTAGTGCCCAAAAAAACTGAGCTTGCAGCTGCAGCTGTCGCGGGAAGCTTCCCCAGGTCCCAGGTTCTCGCCCAAGCGTAGGCTAACTGCGCCGTGAGACCGGCCAAAGTGGGGACGAGAAGGTTGAAAACCTCGTCTGGGAAAAACCCCGACAGTCTGGCTGGCAGAGTCCAAGGCAAAAACCCCCAGTAGTAATAGGGAAGAGGATAACCGGCAAACCAGGGGTCGCCCGGTGGGAGAGCCTGGGGGCGCATGAGGCTGGCGAGAATGGCTAAATCCATGGGTTTTTCCGTTCCCGTCACTGCAAAGTTTTGGCTGCGGAGCAAAACCAGCAGCCAAAAAGCTGCAAGGCCTACCGCTTCCAACTCCACGATGGTTTTCTGTTCCTGGCGGATGTTTCGGGTGCCCCAAAACACGCCAAAAGCGACAACCGGGAGGGCCACCCAAACCCAGCCGGTTAAGCCTGCTAATCCCAGGTACCAGCACAAAAAGGCGGGAATAGCGAAACCCACGAGGCGTGCGCAAGCCCATGCCCCGAGACCGCTTGGCACCAACTTTTTTGCTAGGGGAAAGCCCGCAACGCCGCCCACGAACAACAACCCGTACCAGGCAAAACCTTGGAACAAGAGCGTCATAAACGTATTTTACGTTGTATTCCCCTTTTCCGCCGCGAAAAACCAGTACGCCCCTTCCCCTACGTCTTCGGCGGCCACCTTGACCAGCCAGTGCGCCAGCCACGCTTGCTTCCAGCGCCAATGCCAGGGCCGAAAGCTCTTGGTGATTTTCTTAGCCAGGTAAAGCGGGAAGCCCAGGTAGTGGCCCCACTCCACCACCGTTAACGCCCGTGGTCCCAGGTACGACTGCGAGGCCACCACCGAAAACCCCAGCCGATCCAGGCGGGCGATCCAGACCTCCGGCGGGTCCACGTGAACGTGGCGGGAAACCCGGTTGAAAAACGTCCGGTACCAACCAGCGAGCGGTCTTAACCTGAGGGCGTCGAAAAACCGCGCCACAGAAAGGTAACGGGAAAAGCCGGGCCCTGGGACCGTGAGGTAGAAGCGCCCCTGCGGCCGCAGGACCCTAACCACTTCGGAAAGCACCGCTTCTAACGCCGGGATATGCTCCAGCACCGAGTTGGCAACCACCGTGCCAACGGATTGCGAGGGAAACGGCAGATTGGCCCCGTTGGCCCGCACCAGCAGCCGGTGGCCTTTTCGAGCGGAGGCTTCCCGCAGGGCCAGCCAATGGGGATCAACGCCAACGTCCGCCGGTGGGGCAAAGGTCATGGAGGCAAAGTGCCCATCTCCGCACCCCAAATCCACAACCGGTCTAGGTCTGGGCCAAGAACGGAGGAGCAGCGTTTCTTTCGCGCGCACCAACGCGCGAAAGGCCGGTAGATCCTCGAGTTGGCGGTACAGTTCTTCTTCGAGCGAAGGTGAAACACAGCGGGGGCGGGCTGTAGCCCGCCCCCGCTGGTGAAGACCGGTTAACGCTACTGGACTTCTCGCCACCAGAGGATCCCCCTGGGAGTAGGTGCTCCACCCGTATCAATGGGCACCTGGGGAGGCTCAAAGTACGCGTTACCTTCAGACTCGCTACCCACCCACGATTTGGCAAAAACAATGCCGGATGGAGTCACTAAGATTCCGGAAGAAGCCCCCTTCCCGCCTTCGTAGGCCTTGAACTCACCCGGGTTCGAAAGGTCAGAGGGTTTCACCTTCCAAGTGACCAAGTAGGTGTGGCCGAAGCAAAACTCGGCATCGGGATCGTAGATGAGCGCGACGACAAGCACATCTGCCCCGCCCTTCTTTTCCTCGGGAACGAAGAGGAACGGCGGGGCTGTGGGCTGAGACCTGGGGCTAAAGGGTTCCAAAATCACCGGATCGCCCGGATTCAACGGTGGGTTGTCAGGATCGGGGTGCTTTTGATCCTCAACCCAGAGGCTTAAGGTGTTGGTTGACTTGGGCGGATCGAACTTATCAACCACTACGTGAAGGCCAGCACGGAAGAAGTTTCCGCCGTTCCAAGTGGTGGTTGGCGGGTTAATAAACCAGGAGTTTTCGTAATAGCTCCCAGACGCTAGGGCGTAAACGTCGTATTTTGGATCGTTGGTGGGCCAGCCATTTTCCGCAGAGGGGAAGTAGAACGGTACGAACCGACTGCCGAACTTGTCAGCGAGCGAGGCCTTCACCGTTGCTTTGAAGCTGCTGGCAGTAAGGCGATCCAAGACCCACAGCTGTCCGTGAAGGTCGGGTTGCACACCTTGGTCGGCAGCGTTATCGGGCCTAAAGAACTTGGCGCGGGTTTGGAAGAAGCCGGTGTCCGCAAGGGCCTGGTTTTTCACCCAAACCTTGGCGTCAGCCAGAGAGCTCAAAGTCTCGGTATCAAGAAGGGCGCCGGTGAGAGCGTCGAAGACAAACACCTGCGGCGCTGTGAGCTTGTTAGGATCAGATGGCCAGGGATACCCGCGGGCCACCATCACCCTCCACACGTTTGTCTCATCCCGAGCCACTGCGGGCACGGAGAGCGTAAGTTTCAAGCCCGAAACCGCCGAGGTACCCGCTTCCCCGTTTTGGGTAATGCTGAACAGCGGTTCAAAAGGCTTGGTGGCGCTGTAGTTGGGATCTGCAGGGTAATTTATGGCGTCAATGGTACGGCCGGGGTAGATATGGGTCACGTCCAAAGCATGGAGACCGGTACCACCTGGGCCCTCGGTGAGGTAGAGCACGGTCCTGAACTTGCTTCCGTCGTACACATCGGCAAACCGTGGCGAGCTAGCAACCCCATAGATGTGACGGTCGGCGGCGGCCGGTTGCCCCATGGGGAAGCGGACTGGGTCCAGGGAGTATTGGGTAAACAACCGCACTTGTGTGTCCAAAAGGTCGGGCGGGGCGATAGCCAAGACTTCTGCCCCGTCCACAAGGTCAAACGCGTGGAGCATGCCGTCAGAAGCTCCCACCCAAACAATTGAATGGCGAGTCGAGTAAGTAGCCTCGAAATCGCGACGCTGGGTATCCAACCCGATGGATTGCGTCCAATGCTCCGGTGCGCCGATGATGGCGGGTGTGCTGTTCACCAGGGCCCCCAAAAGCCAGGGGCGGCGGGTGTTGGTCAGGGTGCCGTCGTTGCCCAGCATGAAGTCCACCACCTGGGGCGTAATGCCACAGCCACCGCACAAGGCGTTGAGGGTGGCGGCATCGGAAGCTGGATCGTCAATTAGAATTAGGTCCTTGGTGATTGGGTTCCAGGTGTAAATCTTGCGGGCAAAGCCGTTATTCCCCGAAGCCAGAACCTGACCCGCGTCCCACAGCAGCGGGAAGTAGGGCGGGGCGTCAAATACTTTATTGGTGACATCGTAAGCGTAGAGGTGGCCCTGCCAGGTGGGGTACTTAACCGATGCAATGAGCCCTACGGTGCCGGTGCCGGAGGCTGACGGCGCACCGGAGGGCGGACCAGTCACGTAATCACCAGTGCCCAGAGAGGCGGGCACCGCCTCCACGGCTTGTTCGAATTGCTCCGGGGTCAAGGCGAAGAATGCGTATGGGGCGGAGGGGTCAAAGTTTGCCCACGTTCCGTTAACCGGGTCCCACAACCTGGGGTCGGACTGATACTTCACGCCCCCGTCGCCCAAAGGTGCCGAAGCGTCGGTGCGGCCCTTAAAGGCAGTCCAGTTAAGCTCGCACTGGTTCACGTCTGCGGAAAGCCCAATGGCAAAGGTCCGGGGCGGGTTGGGGCTCCAGAGGTTGAAAATAGCATCGGCCTCGCCCGGTGGGTAGTCAGCCCAGTTACTGCTGGCATTGGTGGCGCAGTCGTTCCACCAGTTATCGCGCCCACCTGGCTCCCCACTCTCTGGGTTACAGTAATTGGAAGCTCCATCCGTAATCAGCAAAACACCCCAAAGGCGACACTGCGCCAGCGCGTCGCCAGGGGGACTGAATACCTGGCCTTGGTAATCCGTGAATAAGAGACCGTCCTTGGTCTTTTGAATTACCTCTTTTGCAAACTTAAGGGCTCCCTTGGTGGGCGTCCCCGCCCACACCTTGAAGCCTCCATCTTTGGCAAGCTTCATCTTGTCCAGAATGCTGGTCACGTCGCCAAGCATTGAGTAGTTGATCTCGCGGTTTACCGTACAGGTATCACAGTTCGAAATAGAGACGGTGGGGTCACCCTCATCGTAAGAATAGGTGAGCACTGCCCAATTGATCTTGTCTTTATAGCGACCGACCACGTTCCTTGGGAGACGTGGGGCGGGCAAGGCGGCTGTGTCAAACGGGGGTGCTGGGGCCATCGCCTGGCAGGTCAAGGTGGTGTACGTGCGGGTGGTGATACCCGATCTGGTATCAGTGACCACGCTTTCGTTCCAAAAGCTATTGTCCACCGCAGGCCACTCCTGGGGTGGCACCCAGACGCTCACCGAGTCACCCATCACGTTTTTGACCACCGCCAAACGGCTGGGGTTAAAGTACCGCAACCTGTACTCGTAAATGTTGCCCGTACCCACCTGCGCTTCTGCAACCCGCGGCGAAGCGGAGGCTTTCACGCCGGCCACCAGCGATGCCCATGCCTGCCGGAAAACGGAAGCCAGACGATCCAAAGGATTGGTTTTGAGCCTAGCCTGAGGAGGCGGCTCGGGACCAAGGGGTTTCTTGGTGGGGGTGCGGGTGGGGGTCGGGGTGAACGTCGGTGGCGGGGTGTTGGTGCGGGTGGGCGTGCGCGTTGGGGTAGCCGCCGGGGTATTGGTGCGGGTTGGGGTGCGGGTGGGTGTCACGGCCGGCGTATTGGTGCGAGTAGGGGTCCGGGTGGGCGTGACGGCCGGGGTGTTGG
>NZ_JMFG01000005.1:115725-115892 GCF_000687145.1 Thermoanaerobaculum aquaticum | reverse complement strand
CCGTTGTCATAGCCGTAGGAAATCAGCCGCGCCGGATCCGCCAGCCCTTGATCGTCCGGATACCCTTGGCTCGCCAAATCCCCCAGCTCGTTCCACACGAAGCTCTGCACGAACGTCCGCGTCTCCAAGCGCGGGTACCGCAAAGCAAGCTGCGTCTGCTTGCCCGA